>NZ_CALLYO010000414.1 GCF_937858865.1 uncultured Amaricoccus sp.
GCGAAGATGGAGCCCTGCCTCAGCGGCGTCTGCCAGCAGGAGCCGAAACGCCCCGCCGGCCGTGCGCATCACCCCTCCGGGGCACGGAAAAGGGTGAAAATCCGGTTAAAATCGGCACCCTCACCCAAGCAATATCAATGACTTGGCTTCTGGGCACGCGTGCCCACCTGCGCCCGGGCACGGGCTCATTCCCCCTCCAGGTCGCCCAGGTCGAGCTCCCCCTCCCGCCGGCCGCGCCGGGCGGCCTTGCGCGCCACCGCCGCCGCCAGCCCCTCCTCGCCGTCGTCGACGTAGAGCCCCGGCGTGATCGCGAAGGTCAGCACCGGGCAGCCGCCGCCGCTCCCGCCCTCGATCCGCGGCCAGAGCTTGGCATGGTGCGTGGTCGAGGACCCGTAGCTCGACCCCTTGCCCAATCGGTCGAACACTCCCTGCAGCTCGCTCGCCCGCGTCACGATCACACCCACGTCGATCGCCCGGAGGTCGAACAGCAGCCGGAAATTGTTCAGGTCCCGGTCGAAGAACGGATCCTTGTTGTTCCACTCGAGCTCGAGCGCCACCCGCCCCTTGAAGCAGTCGACCGCATGCGTCGGCGAGGCATATTCCACCTCCCCGACCACGATCCGCGTCTCGAACTTCTCCTCCCGCCAGCCGCGCGCCGCGAAGGCCGCGTTGATCCCCTGCGAGATCGGCGACAGCCCGCCCCCCGCCGTCAGGATCTCCGAGCGCAGCAGCCGGAACCCCCGCAGCACCGCCAGGATGTCCGCCCACTCCTCCGGGCAGGCGGTCATCAGCACCCCCGCCGCGTTCCGCCACTCGCGCACGTGATAGAGCGCCCGGACATCCTCCGGCACCAGATGCTCGGTCCCCATCCGGGTTCCGGCCGTCAGCCCCTGGGAACCAGGCGCAGCCCCAGCTCGCGCAGCTGCTCCCCCGTCACCTCCGACGGCGCCCCCATCATCAGGTCCTCCGCCCGCTGGTTCATCGGGAACATGATGACCTCGCGGATATTCTCCGCCCCGGCGAGCAGCATCACCATCCGGTCCACCCCCGGCGCGATCCCCGCATGCGGCGGCGCCCCGCACCTGAAGGCCGAGATCATCCCGCCGAAGTGCGCATCCACATAGGCCCGGTCGTAGCCGACGACCTCGAACGCCCGGTACATGATCTCCGGCCGGTGGTTCCTGACCGCCCCGGACGACAGCTCCACCCCGTTGCAGACGATGTCATACTGATACCCGAGCACCTCCAGCGGGTCCGCCGCCGACAGCGCCTCGAGCCCCCCCTGCGGCATCGAGAAGGGATTGTGCGAGAAGTCGAGCCTGCCCGTCTCCGGATCCCGCTCGTACATCGGGAAGTCGACGATCCAGCAGAACTCGAACCGATCCTTCCAGCCCTGATCCTTCCGCGTCTCGGCCCAGACGACATTCCGCGCCTTCCCCGCCACCGCCTCGAACTTCTCCGGCCGCCCGGCGACGAAGAAGACCGCGTCCCCCTCGCCCAGCCCCAGCTGGACCCGGATCCCTTCCGTCCGCTCCGGCCCCAGCGCCTTGGCGATCGGCCCGGCCGCCTCCGCCCCCTCGCGCCAGAAGATATACCCCATTCCCGGCAGCCCCTCGGACTGGGCATAGGCGTTCATCCGGTCGCAGAAGGCCCGGCTCCCGCCCCCCGGCGCCGGGATCGCCCGCACCTCGTTCCCCGGCTGCTCCAGCAGCCCGGCGAAGACCTTGAACCCCGAGCCGCGGAACTGCTCCGACACGACCTGCATCTTCAGCGGGTTGCGCAGGTCCGGCTTGTCCGACCCGTACCAGAGCATCGCGTCCCGCCAGGCGATCCGCGGAAACGCCGCCGTCACCGGCCGCCCGCCGCCGAACTCCTCGAACACCCCGCGCATCACCGGCTCGATCGCCGCGAAGACGTCGTCCTGCGTGGCGAAGCTCATCTCCATGTCGAGCTGGTAGAACTCCCCCGGCGAGCGGTCCGCCCGCGGATCCTCGTCCCGGAAGCAGGGCGCGATCTGGAAATACCGGTCGAACCCCGCCACCATGATCAGCTGCTTGAACTGCTGCGGCGCCTGCGGCAGCGCATAGAACTTCCCCTGATGCAGCCGCGACGGCACCAGAAAATCCCGCGCCCCCTCCGGCGACGACGCGGTCAAAATCGGCGTCTGGAACTCGGTGAACCCCTGCGCCTCCATCCGCCGGCGCAGGCTCGCGATCACCTTCGCGCGCAGCATGATGTTCGCGTGCAGCCCCTCGCGGCGCAGGTCGAGGAAGCGGTAGCGCAGCCGCGTCTCCTCCGGATACTCCGCCTCGCCGAAGACCTGCAGCGGCAGCTCCTCCGCCGCCCCGAGCACCTCGATCTCGTCGGCATAGACCTCGACCTCGCCGGTCGGGATCTTCGCGTTGACCAGGGCCGCCTCGCGCGCCTTCACCCTGCCGTCCACGCGGATCACCCACTCCGAGCGCAGCTTCTCCGCCAGCGCGAAGGCCGGGCTGTCCCCGTCCGCCACCACCTGGGTGATCCCGTAGTGGTCGCGCAGGTCGATGAAGAGCAGCCCCCCGTGGTCGCGCACCCGATGCACCCAGCCCGAGAGCCGCACCGTCTCGCCGGCATCGCCGAGACGGAGCTCGGCGCAGGTATGGCTGCGATAGCGGTGCATCACGGGGCTCCTCGGGTTCGGGTCTCGCGCGGATACACCCCGCGCCCCGCGCCCTGTCAACCCTCGACCAGCCGCGCCGGGATCAGCCCCCGCAGCGAGTTGCCGACGAAGAGCCGCCCGCGGCCCAGCGCCGCTCCCGGCACCCGCTCCTCGCGGCAGGCGCCGGTAGCCAGCAGTTCAGCCCGCAGCACGCCCGGCAACGCCCCCGCCGCGAGCGGCGGCGTCACCAGCCCGTCGCCCAGGTCGAGAAAGACGCTGGTGATCGTCCCCTCCGCCACCTCGCCCCGCTCGTTAAGCAGGACCGCCTCGTCGACGCCCGTGGGCAGCGCGGCGCG
>NZ_CALLYO010000415.1 GCF_937858865.1 uncultured Amaricoccus sp.
ACCGGGTGCATCCGGCCTGGGACGACGAGGCGATGCGGGCGTTACGCGACATCCTGGACGATCCGCCGGCCCCGGCGCGGCGCGCGGTCCGCGCCCTGCCGTGGAAGCGCTAGCGCCGCCCGAGCCGCTCGGGGCGGCGCACGACGCGGCCGCCTTCGCCTGCGGCGTGTCGGCCCTCGACGCCTGGCTGCGGCAGGCGCCGCACGCGGGAACCTTCGTCGTGCACGAGGGCGGGCGGGTGCGCGGCTTCTACACGCTGGCGCCGGGGTCGGTGCGCGACTGGCACGGGCCGCCGGGGCGGGCGCTGCCGATCCTGAAGCTGGGACGGCTCGCGGTCGACCTGCCGGGCATCGGCAGCGGGCTCGTCGTCGACGCCTTCGCGCGGACCTACGCGGCGTCGCGGCGCGTGCCGCTGGCCGCGCTGCTGGTCGACGCGCCGGAGCCGGCCGGCGGCTGGTTCCGCGAGCTCGGCTTCCTGCCGGTGGCGGGAGACCCGAGCGCGATGTTCGTCGCCCTCGGGACGATCGAGCGGCTGGTGGAGGGGAAGTAGCGGCCGGGGAAGCGGGCTATCCCGCCTGCAGCCGCACGCCGCGCCGGCCGGCGAGGTCGGTGACATACTGCCAGGCGACGCGGCCGGAGCGGCCGCCGCGGGTCTGGCTCCATTCGATCGCCTCGGCGCGCAGATCGGCGTCGGGGATGGCGATGCCGAAGGCGTGGCAATAGCCGCGGATCATGGCGAAGAAATCGTCCTGGTTGCAGGCGTGGAAGCCGAGCCAGAGGCCGAAGCGGTCGGAGAGGGAGACCTTCTCCTCGGTGGCCTCGGTCGGGTTGATCGCGCTCTGCCGCTCGTTCTCGATCATCTCGCGCGGCATCAGGTGGCGGCGGTTCGAGGTGGCGTAGAGCACGACATTGTCCGGGCGGCCCTCGATGCCGCCGTCGAGGACGGCCTTCAGCGACTTGTAGTGGCTGTCGTCCTTGTCGAAGGAGAGATCGTCGCAGAAGAGCATGAAGCGGCAGGCCGAGGCGCGCAGCACGAGGAGGAGCCGGCCGATCGAGGGCAGGTCCTCGCGGTGGAGCTCGATGAGCTTCAGCCCCGGCGTCTCGGCGGCGGCCTCGGCGTGCACCGCCTTGACGAGGCTCGACTTGCCCATGCCGCGCGCGCCCCAGAGCAGCACGTTGTTGGCCGGGAAACCCCGGGCGAACTGGCGGGTGTTGGCGAGCAGGGTGTCGCGCGAGCGGTCGATGCCGACGAGGAGCCCGATCGGCACCCGCGACACCTGCGGCACCGGCTCGAGCCGGTCGGGGCCGGTGGCCCAGACGAAGGCCTCGGCGGCGGAGAAGTCCGGCGCCGGCTGCGGCGGCGGGCTCAGCCGCTCGAGCGCCGCGGCGATGCGGGCGAGCGCCGTCTCGTCACTCACGATTCCTTCGCCGCCTCCTCGTCCCAGAGGCCCTGGGCGCGCAGCTCGGCCTCGCGCTTGCGCTCGAAGAAGCGCACGAGCAGGATCGAGATCTCGTAGAGCGGGTAGATGGCGGCGAAGAGGATGAGCTGGGACATCACGTCCGGCCCCGGCGTCACGAAGGCGGCGACGACGAGCATGAGGACGAGCGCGTAGCGGCGGAACTTCGAGAGGCCCTTCGCGGTCACCAGCCCGGCGATCCCCATCAGCGTCAGCGCCACCGGCAGCTGGAAGCAGATGCCGAAGGCGACCATGAACTTCATGGTCAGCGAGAGATACTCGTTGATCGTCCCGAGGTACTGGATGCTGACGTCCTGGGTCGGGTCGGTGGCCGGCGCGGCGCCGAACTGCTGGAAGCCGAGGAAGAAGTCGTAGACGAGCGGCAGCAGCACGTAGAAGGCGAAGGCGCAGCCGAGCAGGAAGAGGATCGGCGAGGCGATCAGGAAGGGCAGGAAGGCCCGCTTCTCCTGGCGGTAGAGGCCGGGGGCGACGAAGCGCCAGAGCTGGTAGCTGATGACCGGGAAGGAGAGGACGAAGCCGCCGAAGATCGAGATGCGCACGTAGGTGAAGAAGCCCTGCTGCAGGCCGGTGTAGATCATCTCCGGCTTCTGCCCGTGCTCGACGAGGAGCTTCACCAGCGGGGCGGCGAGGAAGTTGAAGATCGGGCCGGCGACCGCGAAGGCCGCGACCATGGCGATGCAGAAGGCGACAAGGCAGTTGATCAGCCGGGTGCGAAGCTCGGCGAGATGCTCGATCAGCGGCGCCGTCGAGTCGTCGATGTCCTTGTCGCCGTCCTTCATCGCCCGGACGCGTGCTCCTCGTCGCTGGCCGGCGCGGCCGGCGCCAGCTCGGGCCCGGGCGACGGCGAAGGCTGCGTCTCGGCCTTCGTCTCGGCCTTCGTCTCGGGCTGCGTCTCGGGCGCGGGCTTCGTCTCGGCGGGCTTCATCACCGTCTCCTCGAGGGCGGTGCGCACCGGCTGGCGGGCGAACTTGCGGGCGCTGTCGGTGGCGGCGTTGAGGCTCTGGTCGAGCGACTTGAGGCTCTTCTGCATCTCGCTCATGCCGGCCTCGTTGGCGGCCTGCTCGAGCGAGCGCTGGAAGTCGCGGGCCATGGCGCGCGCCTTGCCGGTGAAGTTGCCGAGCGTCCGGAAGAGGGCGGGCAGGTCCTTCGGACCCACCACGATCAGCGCCACGACACCGATCAGGAAGAGCTCGCCCCAGCCGATGTCAAACATGGATGGCTCAGACTTTTTCCTTCTCGGGCGTCACATCGCGGGCGTTGTCCGCCGCGGCGTTCTCGATCTCCTGCTTGCCTTCGTTGAGGCCGCGCTTGAAGCTGGTGATCCCCTTGCCGACCTCGCCCATGAGGCCCGCCACCTTGCCGCGGCCGAAGAGGACCAGCACCACGATCGCGATGAGCAGGAGGCCCGCCGGGCCGATGTTGTTCAGCATATCGTCGTCTCCCTAGCCGGACCGGCGGCCGCGCCGTCAGTCCACGCCCCTAATATGGCCTCGAGGGGGCGCAATCAAACCCCAAACGGGCCGCGGGCGTCGATATTCACTGGATGGTCAACACGGGGGGCAACGGCGGGGGGGCAGCGGCGGAGAGTCAGTGGCGGGGGGCGGGGAAGACGAAGCAGCGGTCCCGCCGCAGCGAGAGCCAGAGCGAGGTGCCGGGGCGCGGCAGGAAGACGCCGGGGACCGTCGCCTTCAGCAGCGTGCCGTCCTGGTCGAGGGCGAGTTCGACGACGCTCTCGCTGCCGACGAAGCGGGCCCGCCGCACCCGGCCGAGGGCGGCGGCGCCGTTCGCGGCGCTGGGTGCGGGGCCGCGGCCGTTGCGGTCGAGGTCGAGCCTGAGGTGGTGGGGGCGGACGACGATCTCGACCTCGGCGCCCTCGCCGAGGTCGGGGGTGTCGAAGCGGCCGAACGGCGTGCCGGCGGCGGCGCCGGCGACGGTGGCGGCGACGGTGGCGCGGATCACGTTGACCTCGGAGAAGAATTCGGCCGCCGCGCGGTCGACGGGGTTGTTGTAGATGACGTAGGGCCGGCCCTGCTGGACGAGGCGGCCCTCGCGCATCAGCGCGATCTCGTCGGCCATGCGCATCGCCTCGTCGGGCTCGTGGGTGACGAGCAGGACGGCCGCCCCCTCCTCCTTGAGGATCGCGAGGGTCTCGTCGCGGATGCCGTCGCGCAGCCGCTCGTCGAGGCCGGAGAAGGGCTCGTCCATCAGCAGGATCGGCGGCCGCGGCGCCAGCGCGCGCGCCAGCGCCACCCGCTGCTGCTCGCCGCCCGAGAGCTGGTGGGGGTACTTGCCGGCGTGGCGGGAGAGGCCGACGCGGGCGAGCATCTGCTGCACCCGCCGGGCGCGGCCGGCCGGCGGGCCGGTCAGGCCGAAGCCGACGTTGCGCTCGACGCTGAGGTGGGGGAAGAGCGCGAAGTCCTGGAACATGAGGCCGACGCCGCGCGCCTCGGGCGGCAGGTGCCGGGCGCCGTCCGAGACCGGGCGGCCGCCGACCTCGACCCGGCCGGCGTCCTGGCGCTCGACGCCGGCGGCGATGCGCAGCAGGGTCGACTTGCCGCAGCCCGAGGGGCCGAGCAGGCAGGTGACCTCGCCGGCGCGCAGGTCGAGCGACACGGAATCGAGGACGCGGGCCCCGCCGTAGCCGTGGCGGATCCCGTTCAACCGCAGCCGGGCGTCGTCCGCTTCCGGACGGAGATCCTCCACCGGCGCCCCCATTGTCCGACCAAATCCATCGGGTTTGCGGCAGATAGCAATCCGCGGGCCGGCTGGCAAGCGGGGCTAGAGGGTCTGGTTGTTGGCGCCCCCGTCGAGCACGATGTTCTGGCCGACGATGAAGCCGGCATGCACCGAGCAGAGGAAGGCGCAGGCGGCGCCGAACTCGGCCGGCGTGCCGTAGCGCCGGGCGGGGATGGTCGCCTGCCGCCGGGCGCGCGCCTCGTCCCGGCTGATGCCCTGCGCCTGCATCACCCCGCCGTCGAGCGCGGTGGCGCGGTCGGTGTCGTGGATGCCGGGCAGGAGGTTGTTGATCGCCACCCCGTGCTCGGCCACCTGGCGGCTCGTGCCGGCGACGAAGCCGGTCAGGCCGGCCCGGGCGGTGTTCGAGAGGCCGAGGGCGGGGATCGGCGACTTCACCGCCCCGGAGGTGATGTTGACGACCCGCCCCCAGCGGCGCGCGATCATCCCGGGCAGCACCGCCTGCATGAGGGCGATCGGCGTCAGCATGTTGGCGTCGATCGCCTTGAGGAAGTCCTCGCGGCTCCAGTCCGACCAGACGCCGGGCGGCGGGCCGCCGGCGTTGGTGACGAGGATGTCGGCCTCGGGCGCCGCCGCCAGCACCGCCGCGCGCCCCTCGGGGCTGGTGATGTCGCCGGGCACCGCCGTCACCGTCACCCCGTGGCGCGCGCGGATCGCCGCCGCCGTCTCCTCGAGCGCCGCGGCGCCGCGGGCGTTGAGGACGAGGTTCGCCCCCTCGCCGGCCAGCGCCTCGGCGCAGCCGCGCCCGAGCCCCTTCGAGCTTGCGCAGACGATCGCCGTCCGCCCGCGAATTCCCAGGTCCATCGTCTCTCCCTCAGTCAAGCGCCGCCAGCACCGGCGCCCATTGCGCGCGGATCGGCGCATAGGCCCGCTGCGGCCGGTCGAAGATCGAAAGCCCCTGCTCGGCCAGCTCGGCATAGGCCGCGCGATCGGCGATCCGGGCGAGCGGCTGCTGCCCGAGGTCGCGGAAGAAGGCCTCGAGCCGCGCCGCGGCCCGCCCCGGCCGCACCCGGTTCGCGATCAGATGCACGCCGACCTTCCCCTTGCGCACCCGCTTCAGCTCCTCGATCTCCTTCAGGAAGCGGGCCGAGGAATCGACGTCGAACCAGGAGGGCAGGATCGGTGTCATCACCGCCTCGGCCTCGGCCACCAGCCGCGTCGCCCGCTCGCCGCGCAGCGCGCCGGGCGCGTCGATCACCAGCCAGTCGAGCTTCTTCGGCGCCTCGCCGAAATCGCCGGCGTCGGTCCAGTCCACCGCCAGGATCGGCGCGGCAGACCCGGGACGCTGCTTCAGCCAGCGCGAGGCGGACTTCTGGCGATCGGCGTCGGCGAGCGCCACGCGCTGGCCGCGGCCGGCGAGCGCCGCGGCGAGCGTGAGCGCGACGATCGTCTTGCCGCAGCCGCCCTTCCGGTTGGCGACCAGAATCGTCTTCATTCCCCGTCCTCCCGCTTGCGGGAAGACTAGGGGCAACGGTCGG
>NZ_CALLYO010000416.1 GCF_937858865.1 uncultured Amaricoccus sp.
GCACGGTTTAGAGCGCAACCCCCAACGCGTCGGCCACGGTGAAGATGTCCTTGTCGCCGCGCCCGCACAGATTCATCACCAGCAGGTGGTCGGCGGGGAGGGCGGGGGCGATCTTTGCGACGTGGGCGAGGGCGTGGGCGGGCTCGAGGGCGGGGATGATTCCCTCGGTGACGCAGGCGAGGCGGAAGGCGTCGAGGGCCTCGGCGTCGGTGACGCTCACGTATTCGACGCGGCCGATGTCGTGCAGCCAGGCATGCTCGGGGCCGATGCCGGGGTAGTCGAGGCCGGCGGAGATGGAGTGGCCCTCGAGGATCTGGCCGTCGGCGTCCTGCAGGAGATAGGTGCGGTTGCCGTGCAGGACGCCGGGGCGGCCGCCGGTGAGGGAGGCGGCATGCTCCATGCGCTCGTCGACGCCGTGACCGCCGGCCTCGACGCCGATGATGCGGACCTCCGCGTCGTCGAGGAAGGGGTGGAAGAGGCCCATGGCGTTGGAGCCGCCGCCGATGCAGGCGACGAGGCTGTCGGGGAGGCGGCCCTCGCGGTCGAGCATCTGGGCGCGGGTCTCCTTGCCGATGATCGACTGGAAGTCGCGGACCATGGCGGGATAGGGGTGCGGGCCGGCGACGGTGCCGATGCAGTAGAAGGTGTCGGCGACGTTGGTGACCCAGTCGCGCAGGGCCTCGTTCATCGCGTCCTTGAGGGTGCCGCGGCCGGAGGTGACCGGGACGACCTCGGCGCCGAGGAGCTTCATGCGGAAGACGTTCGGCTTCTGGCGCTCGACGTCGGTGGCGCCCATGAAGACGACGCATTTCAGGCCGAAGCGGGCGCAGACGGTGGCGGTGGCGACGCCGTGCTGGCCGGCGCCGGTCTCGGCGATGATCCGCGCCTTGCCCATGCGGCGGGCGAGGAGGATCTGGCCGAGGACGTTGTTGATCTTGTGGGCGCCGGTGTGGTTGAGCTCGTCGCGCTTGAAGTAGATCTTCGCGCCGCCGAGGCGGTCGGTGAGCCGCTCGGCGAAGTAGAGCGGCGAGGGGCGGCCGACGTAGTGCTTCCAGAGGTCGTCCATCTCGGCCCAGAAGGCGGCGTCGGTCTTGGCCTTCTCGTATTCGGCCTCGAGGTCGAGGATGAGCGGCATCAGCGTCTCGGAGACGAAGCGGCCGCCGAAGTCGCCGAAGCGGCCGCGCTCGTCGGGGCCGGTGCGGAAGGAGTTGGGCTGCTGCTGGTTCATGGCGCTCCCCTGGCCGGGCCGCGGTGCGAAATGACGGATTTCGCACGCGAAACTATAAGCAAGTTTTTGATATTACAGCGATTCATGGTGTTAATAGTTTCTTGCCGGGCCTCAGGCCTCCAGCCGCTCGGCCTCGCGGGCGCTGCGCACGAAGTCGGCGACCAGGCCCGCGTCCTTGTAGCCGGGGCGGCTTTCGACTCCGGAGGAGACGTCGACCTGCTCGGCCCCGGTCAGCCGGACCGCCTCGGCGACGTTCGCCGGCGTGAGCCCGCCGGCCAGCATCCACGGCCGCTTCCAGCGCCGGCCGCGGATGAGCCCCCAGTCGAAGGCGATGCCGTTGCCGCCCGGGATCGAGGCGTCGCGCGGCGGCCGGGCGTCGACGAGGATCTGGTCGGCAACGGAGGAATAGGCAACGAGCGCCGGGAGGTCGGCCTCGCCGGCGATGCCGACGGCCTTCATCACCGGGCGGGCGAAGCGCTGGCGCACCTCGGCCACCCGCTCGGGGGTCTCCTGGCCGTGCAACTGAAGCATGTCGACCGGCACCGCCGCGAGCAACGCCTCGAGCGTCTCGTCGGTCGCGTCCACGGTCAGCGCCACCCGCACCAGGCCCTCGGGGACGGAGGGGATGACCCAGCGGGCGTCGGCGATGGTCAGATGACGAGGCGATGGCGGGAAGAAGACGAAGCCGACGTAGCTCGCGCCCGCGTCGACCGCGGCCCCCACCTCGGCGCGCGAGCGGAGACCGCAGATCTTGACCCGCATCGGCCCGCTCAACTGCCGATCAGCGCCAGGACGTCGTCCTCCGGCTTGCCGGACTGCCGGCGCAGACGATCGACCTCGCCGCTGAGCCGCGCCGCCTCGCGCGCCTTCTGCGTCGCGCGCCGCCGGTGCTTGTGCTCGCGCAGCCACTCGAGCAGGTAGCCGGCGATCATCCCGACCAGCGCCGAGAGCAGCACCACCACGAAGAGCGGCACCTGCACCGAGAGCGGCATGACGCGCGCCATGCCTTCCGGCAGGAGGTGCAGCGTGACGATCTCGCGGTTGGCGAGCGCCAGCACGACCAGGCACACGAGGACCAAGGCCAGCAGCAGGTACTTGAGCGTCCGCATCTTCGGTCCTCCCCCGCCCGCAACGGACGGTCACTCGGCGTTCAGCCGATCCCTCAGCAGCTTCCCGGTCTTGAAGAAGGGCACGTACTTCTCCTCGACCGTCACCGCGTCGCCGGTGCGCGGGTTGCGGCCCTGCCGCGCCTCGCGCCGCTTGACCGAGAAGGCGCCGAAGCCGCGCAGCTCCACCCGGTGCCCCTGCGCCATGGCCTCGATGATCTCATCGAAGACCGTCGCGACGATCCGCTCCACATCGCGCTGGAAAAGATGCGGGTTGGCTTCGGCGATCTTTTGGATGAGCTCGGACTTTATCATCGGCGCGCCCCTGATCCCATGTGACTGCCCCGGGGCGTTAAGGCATTGAGAGACAACCCCTTGCGAATGCGCATACTGGCAGGAATCAGGGACCGATGGAATAGAGCATGGGGCTTGTCCACCGGGATATTTCCCCGAGAATCCCGCCGGTTGGCGCGATCTGGCCGAGGATCCGGCTGCCGAGGGAGCGGTCGCGTTCGACCTCCCAGTCGCGCACCGGCAGGTCGGCGAGGCTCGCGTCGCGCGATTCGAGCCAGGCGCGCGCCTCCGGCTCGCCGCCGATCTCGTCCATGAGGCCGTTCTCGACGGCGAGGCGGCCGGTGAAGACCGCACCGTTCGCCACCGCGTCGAGCGCGGCGCCCTCGAGCCCGCGCCGCTCGCCCACGAGGCCGCGGAACCAGCGGTAGCTCTCGGCGACGAGCGCCTCCTCGCGCGCCCGCGCCGCCGGGTTGGTCGGGCGGAAGGGCGAGGGCTCGGCCTTGAGCTCGGAGGAGCGCACCGTCTCGAGCTCGATGCCGAGCCGGTCCATGACCTGGGTGAGGTCGGGATATTCCATGATGACGCCGATCGAGCCGGTCAGCGTGTTGCCGCGCCCGACGACATGGTCGGCGGCGATGGCGGCGATGTAGCCGCCGGAGGCCGCCACCTCGCCGAGCTGCGCGACGAGGGGCTTGCGCTCGGCGATGCGCCGGAGCGCGGCATAGAGCGCCTCGGACCCGGCGGTCGTGCCGCCCGGCGAGTTGATGCGCAGCAGCACCGCCTTCACGCCGTCGTTCTCGGCCAGCTTGTCGAGGAGCTCGTCGCGCTTGGGGTCGTCTGTGATGATGCCGGAGATCTCGAAGCGGGCGATCTGGCTGCGCGCCGCCTCGACCGCCGCCGATCCGACGAAGAAGGCGAGCAGCATCGCCAGCGCGCCCGCGACGAGGAAGCCGCGCCAGAAGGCGGAACGGCGCCACTTGCGGCGCCGCTCCTCGTAGAAGTCACGTTCGAGAACGTCCATTCGCTCAGGCGTCGCTGTCCTTGCGCCGCAGGGCCGCGCCGAGGATGTCGCCGAGCGAGGCGCCGGAGTCGGAGGAGCCGTACTGTTCCACGGCCTCCTTCTCCTCGGCGATCTCGCGCGCCTTGATCGACAGGCCGAGCTTGCGCGACTTCGAGTCGATCGACACCACGCGGGCGTCGACATGGTCGCCCCGGGTGAAGCGCTCGGGCCGCTGCTCGGAGCGGTCGCGGGAGAGATCCGACCGGCGGATGAAGGACTTCATCCCGTCGTATTCCACCTCGATGCCGCCGTCCTCGATCGAGGTGACGGTGACGGTGACGATGTCGCCCCGCTTCACGCCGGCGATCGCCTCGGCGAAGGGATCGCCCTCCACCGCCTTGATCGAGAGCGAGATGCGCTCCTTCTCGACGTCGACGTCGGTGACCACCGCCTTGACGATGTCGCCCTTGTGGTAGCCCTGGATCGCCTCCTCGCCGGAGCGGTTCCAGTCGAGGTCCGAGAGGTGGACCATGCCGTCGATGTCGCCGTCGAGGCCGACGAACAGGCCGAACTCGGTGATGTTCTTCACCTCGCCCTCGACGGTGGTGCCGTTCGGGTGGGTGCGGGCGAAGTTCTCCCACGGGTTGCCCTGGGTCTGCTTCAGCCCGAGCGAGACGCGGCGCTTCTGGCTGTCGATCTCGAGCACGACGACCTCGACCTCCTGGGAGGTGGAGACGATCTTGCCGGGATGGACGTTCTTCTTGGTCCAGGACATCTCGGAGACGTGGACGAGCCCCTCGATCCCCGGCTCCAGCTCCACGAAGGCGCCGTAGTCGGTGATGTTGGTGACGCGGCCGGTG
>NZ_CALLYO010000417.1 GCF_937858865.1 uncultured Amaricoccus sp.
CCGCCCGCCTCCGGCGCCTGGCGCCTCGCGGGTGCCCCGCAATCGCCCTCCGAAACGTAATATCCCTGCGTTCCAACATCTTGCCCGCAGTTTCGCGCGCGAAATTCAGCCTTTAACTCCCCGCCGGCGCCGCTATACTGCCCGCCATGAGCGGTATGGCGCATCGAGCGGACATCGGAGCGGCGGCGGGCCTGGCCCGGCGGACCGGCCTCCTTCTGCTTAGCCGCCTCTGAGCGTGCCCGGGTCCCGGCGCGCGCGCTCAGAGGGTGACTGACGCGCCGGCAGAAGCCTCTCAATCCAAGGACCCGTTCGAGATGACCGACCCGAAAGCCGCTCAGGACCGCGTCCTGATCTTCGACACCACGCTCCGCGACGGCGAACAGTCGCCCGGCGCGACCATGACGCTGCACGAGAAGCTGCAGATCGCCACCCTCCTCGACGAGATGGGGGTCGACATCATCGAGGCCGGCTTCCCCATCGCCTCCGAGGGCGACTTCGAGGCGGTGACCGAGATCGCCAGGCTCGCCCAGACCGCGGTGATCTGCGGCCTCGCCCGCGCCAACTTCGCCGACATCGACCGCTGCTGGGAGGCGGTGAAGCACGCGAAGCGCCCGCGCATCCACACCTTCATCGGCACCTCGCCGCTGCACCGCGCCATCCCCAACCTCGACATGGACCAGATGGCCGAGCGGATCGAGGCGACCGTCACCCACGCCCGCAACCTCTGCGACAACGTGCAGTGGTCGCCGATGGACGCGACCCGCACCGAGCACGACTATCTCTGCCGCGTGGTCGAGATCGCGATCAAGGCCGGCGCCACCACGATCAACATCCCCGACACCGTCGGCTACACCGCCCCGCGCGAGAGCGCCGCCCTCATCCGCATGCTGATCGAGCGGGTGCCCGGCGCCGACGGCGTGGTCTTCGCCACCCACTGCCACAACGACCTCGGCATGGCGACGGCGAACGCGCTCGCCGCCGTCGACGCCGGCGCCCGGCAGATCGAATGCACGATCAACGGCCTCGGCGAGCGGGCGGGCAACACCGCCCTCGAGGAGGTGGTGATGGCAATGAAGGTCCGGAACGACATCATGCCGTACCGCACCAACATCGACACCACGAAGATCATGCAGGTGAGCCGGCTCGTCGCCACCGTCTCCGGCTTCCCGGTGCAGTTCAACAAGGCGATCGTCGGCAAGAACGCCTTCGCCCACGAGAGCGGCATCCACCAGGACGGGATGCTGAAGAACGCCCAGACCTTCGAGATCATGCGCCCGCAGGACGTCGGCCTCAACGCGACGAGCCTCGTCATGGGCAAGCACTCCGGCCGCGCCGCGCTGCGCTCCAAGCTCGAGGAGCTCGGCTACAAGCTCGGCGACAACCAGCTCTCCGACGTCTTCGTCCGCTTCAAGGCGCTCGCCGACAGCAAGAAGGAGGTCTACGACGAGGACCTCGTCGCGCTGATGCAGGACACCGACACCCACGCCGCCAACGACCGCATCCAGGTCCGCCGCCTGAAGGTCGTCTGCGGCACCGAAGGCCCGCGCACGGCCGAGCTCACCCTCGCCATCGACGGCGTCGAGCACGAGGTGACGGCGACCGGCGACGGCCCGGTCGACGCCGCCTTCGTCGCGGTCAGGAAGCTCGTCCCCAACAGCGCCCGCCTGGCCCTCTACCAGGTCCACGCCGTGACCGAGGGCACCGACGCCCAGGCGACGGTCAGCGTGCGCCTCGAGGAGGACGGCAAGATCGCGACCGGCCAGTCCGCCGACACCGACACGGTCGTCGCCTCGACGCGCGCCTACGTGAACGCCCTCAACAAGCTCATGGTCCGCCGCCTCAAGACCGCCCCCGCGGCCCAGACCGCCTGACCTCGGGCCGCGCGGCCCAGCCGCGCGCCCGCTTCTGCCGGCCACGAACATGCTCCACGACGCCCCGGAGGTGCTCTCCTCCCGGGCCTCGCAGGCGATTCAGGAAGAATTAACCCGACGTTTCCCTTTGGATTCAATGGGATACTTATAGTTTCGCGCGCGAAATCCGTGTAACGACCCCTGCCCGTCGATCAGGCACGGATCCGCGCCGACCCCGGATCGTAGGGCGGCTTCAGGAAGACCTCGGCCGGCACCCGCTCGGTCGCCACCTCGAGCTCGTAGCGCCCGGCGAGGACCTCCTCCGCCGTCACCCCCTTCTCCGGGTCGCGGACATAGCCGTAGCCGAGGCTCGCCCCGACCGTGTATCCCCACCCCCCGCTCGCCAGCCACCCGACCCGCCTGCCGTCCCGGTAGATCGTCTCCCGCCCGAGCAGGACCACCTCCGGATCGTCGACCCGGAACCCGGCCAGCAGCCGCGGCAGCGGCCGGGCCCGCTGCTCCTCCAGCGCCTCGCGCCCGAGGAAGGGGACATTGCCCCGCAGCTTCACCGCGAAGCCGAGCCCGGCCATCAGCGGCGAATGGTCCGGCCCGATCTCCCCCGCCCAGGCACGATACCCCTTCTCCAGCCGCAGGCTCTCGATGGCCCGATACCCCGCATCGGTGACCCGCCCCGTCCCGATCAGCGC
>NZ_CALLYO010000418.1 GCF_937858865.1 uncultured Amaricoccus sp.
CGCGTCCCTTCTGGAACGGGCTGACCAGCTCGTCGCCGAGCGAGGAGCCGGCGAGCGCGTGGCGGGAGGCCGGCCGGGGGTGAAGATGCAGCGCGCCCTCGACGAGCTCGGCGACCATGTGCGGCGGAGCGTCCAGGACGTCCTGGTAGGTGGCCGGCGCACGTCTGGTATGCTCGTTCATCCCCTCGACGATATCCCAATCCGGGCAGGGCGTCACTCGGTCGTTCGCCTGCGGCCGGGCCGTGGCGCTCGGGCGCGCGAGGTCCGAAGGCCTACGGAAGGGGCTGGCGCGTCGCACTGGGGCCGGGCGAGGAGAGGCGCACCAGTTCCGGCCGCCCGAGAGCGGACCGGGCCTGGTGCGCGGCAGCCAAAAGCAGCGGAACGAGACCCGCCAGCACACACTCCAGATACCCGGCCGCCATCTCGTCACTCCGTCCAGCGCGACGCGGAGCAACCCTGCGCGGCAAAGCTTAAGGCGCCGTTACCCGCGCCGGCGGCCCGGAAGTTTCCGCCGCGGGGACAATCCATTGCCGGGCGGCGGCTTTGGCGGCCGGCCGAATCGGCCTATCTCTGGGGTCAACCAGAGGATCGTTCGCGATGCTGAACCGGATCGAGGGCTGCACCACGTCACGTCGATGGCGTCCGACGCGCGGGCCGACGACGCCTTCCTCCCCGACACCCTCGGGCTCCCTCGCGCGCCACCGGCATCCGCACGGCCACGAGATCGACCGCACCGAGATCGCCGCGGTGGCGGAATTCCTGCACAGCCAAGAAGGAGAGGCGACGTCATGACCATCGAGCAGACCGAGATCGAGCGCGAGGACAAGGGCAGCAAGGGACGCTACGTCTACCGCGCGAACGGCGCGGAGGCGGAGGTGACCTTCTCCAGGGCCGGCGAGGGCCTCGTCATCATCGACCACACCGGGGTGCCGGACGCCTTCCGCGGCCAGGGCGTCGGGCAGGCGCTGGTGACGCGCGCGGTCGCCGACTTCCGCGCCGAGGGCAGGAAGGTGCTGCCGCTCTGCCCGTTCGCGGCGGCGCAGTTCCGCCGGCATCCCGAATGGGCCGACCTCCTGCAGGAGCGGAGCGGGACGTGAGCTGGAACCCGACGCTCGACCCGACCTGCCCGACCGCCGACGCGGTCGACGCCATCGAGACGCTGATCGTGCCGCGCGCCCGCGACATCGGCGGCTTCGAGGTGCGCCGCGCTCTGCCGGCGCCGGCGCGGCAGATGGTCGGCCCGTTCATCTTCTTCGACCAGATGGGCCCGGCCGAGTTCGTCACCGGCCAGGGGGTCGACGTGCGGCCGCATCCGCACATCGGGCTCGCCACCGTCACCTATCTCTTCCGCGGCGAGTTCCAGCACCGCGACAGCCTCGGCACCGACCAGATGATCCGCCCGGGCGCGGTCAACTGGATGATCGCCGGCCGGGGGGTGACGCATTCCGAGCGCACCAGCGCGGCGACGCGGCAGCGGCCGCACGAGCTCTTCGGCATCCAGACCTGGGTGGCGCTGCCCGAATCGGCCGAGGACGACGCGGCCGGCTTCGAGCACCAGGGCAAGGAGGCGCTGCCGGTCATCGAGGCCGAGGGGGCGCGCGCGCGGCTGATCCTCGGCAGCGCCTGGGGCAGGCGGGCGCCGGTCAGGGTCTTCGGCGAGATCTTCTATGCCGACGTCGAGCTCGCGCCCGGGGCGAAGGCGCCGCTGCCGGACGGGCACGAGGACCGCGGGCTCTACGTCGTCTCCGGCAGCATCACGGTCGGCGGGCAGGACCATGGCGCGGCGCGGATGATGGTCTTCCGCCCCGGCGACCGGCTGCACGTCACCGCCGGGCCGGCAGGGGCGCGGCTGATCCTGCTCGGCGGCGAGACGATGCCGGGGCCGCGCTTCATCTGGTGGAACTTCGTCGCCTCCTCGCGCGAGCGGATCGAGGCGGCGAAGGAGGCCTGGCGCGCCGGCGACTGGGCGCACGGGCGCTTCCGGCTGCCGCCGGGGGACGAGGCGGAGTTCATCCCGCTGCCCGAGGAGCGGCCGGGGACGCGGCCGCGCGCGGTCAGCTAGGGTGGCGCCCGGCGAGGAGCGCCGCGGCGTCGAGGCGGAAGTCGGAGGCGAGCCAGGCCTCCTCGAGCTCGGCGAGGGCCCGGCCGAGGGCCGGGCCCGCGAGGCCGACGTCGGCCGAAGCGACCGGGAAGACGGCGGCGGCGCCGCGGGCGATCTCGGCCTCGAGGTCGGCGGGCGGCGGGGCGGCGAGCGTCGCCGCGCGCACCAGGGCGGCGTCGCGGGCGGCCTCGGGCCCGAGCCGCCAGGCGGCGACGGCCGGCGGCTCGCCGGCGGCCAGCGCGGTGGCGGCTGCCGCGACGGCGCGCGCGTCGGCGCGCGAGAGGCGGATGCGTTGCGTCCATTCCGGCCGCCAGCCGAGCGCGGCGAGGCGGCGCTGCCAGCGCGGCGGCGCGCCGGCCACGGCCTCGGCATGGACGAGGGGGGCGAGCGGCGTGGCGTCGGCGCCGGGCAGGACGCGGGCGAGGATGCCGGTCGCCGCCATGGCGGCGACGGCGGGCGCGGGGTCGGCGGCGGCGAGGAGGCGGGTGATCTCGCCGCCGACCCGCTCGCGCGAGAGGCGGTCGAGCCCCTCCTGCAGCGCGGCGCAGGCGGCGAGGCCCTCGGCGTCGAGGCCGCCGCCCGGGTCGCCGTACCAGGCGGTGAAGCGGAAGAAGCGCAGGATGCGCAGATAGTCCTCGCCGATGCGGGCGGCGGGGTCGCCGACGAAGCGCACCCGCCCGGCCTCGAGGTCGGCGAGCCCGCCGAGCGGGTCGATGAGCGTGCCGTCGGGGCGGCAGTAGAGCGCGTTCATGGTGAAGTCGCGCCGGCTCGCGTCCTCGGCGAGGTCGGCGGAGAAGGCGACGGTGGCGTGGCGGCCGTCGGTCGCGACGTCGCGGCGGAAGGTCGTGACCTCGAACGGACGGCCGGCGGCGATCACCGTGACCGTGCCGTGGGCGATGCCGGTCGGGACGGCCTCGAGCCCGGCGGCGATGGCGATCCCGGTCACTTCCTCGGGCGGGGCGTCGGTGGCGATGTCGATGTCGGCGACCGGGCGGCCGAGCAGCGTGTTGCGCACGCAGCCGCCGACCGGCAGCGCCTCGCGGCCGGCGGCCATCAGCGCGCCGCAGACGGCGCGGGTGCCGGGCGCGTCGAGCCAGGGCGCCTCGATGCGGCGGGTCACGACGGCAGCACCCGGTCGGAGAGCGCCTTCAGCATCCGCGCGGTGGCGCCCCAGATATAGTGCGGGCCGTAGGGGATGACGTAGTAGCGGCGCAGCACGCCCTGCCAGACGCGGCCGTGCACCTGCAGGTTGGCCGGGTCGAGGACGAAGGCGAGCGGCACCTCGAAGACCTCCTCGACCTCGGCCGGGTCGGGGCGCGGCCGGAAGCCGGGATCGACGACGCCGACGAAGGGCTGCACGGCGAAGCTCGTCACCGTCTCGTGCGGATCGAGGGTGCCGAGCACCTCGACCTGGGCGGGGGGGAGCGCGATCTCCTCCTCCGCCTCGCGCAGCGCGGCGGCGAGCGGAGTGGGATCGCCCGGCTCCTGCTTGCCGCCCGGGAAGGCGACCTGGCCCGGATGGTGGCGCAGCAGCGCGGCGCGGCGGGTCAGGATCAGGTTCACGCCCGACCCGCGCTCGACCAGCGGCACCAGCACCGAGGCCGGCCGCAGCGGCCGGCGCGCCGGCCGCGGGGCGTCCGGGTTGAGGTCGTAGTCCGACGAGCCGCCGGCCGGCGCCTCGAGCGCGCGGCGGATGCGCGGCAGGTTGAGGGTCATCCGGTCCATGGCCGTTACATGGCCGGCGGCGCGCCGCGGCACAAGGGCCGCCGACGCCGGCAGGACGGCGGCAACCTTCATGAAGGCCGGGTTAACGCCACCGGCAGATCCCAGGGATTTCAGACAGTTGCCGGGAGTCGCACGCGTGCGACTCCCGGTGCGGCGGCGCTCAGATCAGCTTGCCGAAGGCGACGGCGGTGTCGGCCATGCGGCAGGAGAAGCCCCATTCGTTGTCGTACCAGGACATCACCCGCACGAAGGTGCCGTCGAGCACCTTGGTCTGGTCGATGTGGAAGACCGAGGAGTGGCTGTCGTGGTTGAAGTCCGAGGAGACGAGCTTCTCCTCGGTATAGCCGAGGATCCCCTTCAGCTCGCCGTCGGCCGCCTGCTTGATCGCGGCGGTGATCTCCTCGACCGAGGTCGGGCGCTTGGCGAGGAACTTGAAGTCGACGACCGAGACGTTGGGCGTCGGCACCCGGATCGCCACGCCGTCGAGCTTGCCGTTGAGCTCGGGCAGCACCAGCCCGACCGCCTTGGCGGCGCCGGTCGAGGTCGGGATCATCGAGAGCGCCGCCGCGCGGGCGCGGTAGAGATCCTTGTGCATCGTGTCGAGCGTCGGCTGGTCGCCGGTGTAGCTGTGGATCGTGGTCATGAAGCCCTTGTCGATCCCGATGGCGTTGTTGAGCACGTAGGCGACCGGCGACAGGCAGTTCGTCGTGCAGGAGGCGTTCGAGATGACCCGGTCTTCCCTGGTCAGCGCCTTGTCGTTGACGCCGAAGACGATGGTCTTGTCGGCGCCCTTGGCCGGGGCGGAGACGATGACCCGCTTCGAGCCGTTCTCGAGGTGCAGCGCCGCCTTCTCCCGGTCGGTGAAGATGCCGGTGCATTCGAGCGCCACGTCCACGTCCTTCCACGGCAGCGCCTTGGGGTCGCGCTCGGCGGTCACCCGGATCGGGCCGCGGCCCACGTCGATCGTGTCGCCCTTCACCGTGACCGTGCCGGGGAAGCGGCCGTGCACCGAGTCGTAGCGCACGAGGTGGGCGTTGGTCTCGACCGGTCCGAGATCGTTGAGCGCGACGACCTCGATGTCGGTGCGCCCCGACTCGACGATCGCGCGGAGCACGTTGCGTCCGATCCGGCCGAAGCCGTTGATGCCAACCTTGACCGCCATGTTCGCTTCTCCTCACTCATCCGGCGCGCTCGGGATACGCGCTCGGGATACAGGCCCGCGCCGCGCCCCGCAAGCGCGGGCGCGGCGAATCCTTGCCGCGCCCTCAGGCCCGGCTCAGCGTCCGGCCCACCGCGTCGCGCCAGCCGGCATAGCGGTCCTCGCGGAGGCCCGCGTCCATCGCCGGCTCGAAGCGGCGGTCGAGCGCCCAGCTGCGGGCGAACTCCTCCGGCCCCGGATAGACCCCGGCCTGCATCCCGGCCAGCCAGGCGGCGCCGAGGGCGGTCGTCTCCAGCACCCTCGGGCGGTCGACCGGCGCGCCGAGGGTGTCGGCCAGGCCCTGCAGCACCCAGTCGTTCGCCGTCATGCCGCCGTCCACCCGCAGCACGGTGTCGCCGATCTCCGGCCAGTCGGCGCGCATCGCCTCGAGGAGGTCGCGGGTCTGGTAGGCGACGCTCTCGAGCGCCGCGCGGGCGAACTCCGCCGGGCCGGAGCTGCGGGTGAGCCCGAAGATGGCGCCGCGGCAGTCGGGGTCCCAGTAGGGCGCGCCGAGGCCGGTGAAGGCGGGCACCAGGTAGAGCCGCTGCCCGGGGTCGGCGGCCTCGGCCAGCGCCTGCGTCTCGGAGGCCTGGCGGATGATCCTGAGGCCGTCGCGCAGCCACTGCACCACGGCGCCGGCGATGAAGATCGAGCCCTCGAGCGCATAGGTCGGCCGGCCGTCGAGCTGGTAGGCGATGGTGGTGAGCAGCCGGTTGCGGCTCGCGACCGGCGTCTCGCCGGTGTTGAGCACGGCGAAGCAGCCGGTGCCGTAGGTGGCCTTGAGCATCCCCGGGCGGAAGCAGGCCTGCCCGACCGTCGCCGCCTGCTGGTCGCCGGCGACGCCGCGGATCGGCACCGCGCGGCCGAAGAGGTCGGCGCGGGCGAGGCCGAAGTCGCCCGCCGAGTCGCGCACCTCGGGCAGCATCGCCATGGGGATGTCGAGCAGCCCGCAGATCTCCTCGTCCCAGCGACCCTCGCGGATGTTGTAGAGGAGCGTCCGCGCCGCGTTGGTGGCGTCGGTCGCATGCACCGCGCCGCCGGTCAGCCGCCAGATGAGCCAGCTGTCGACGGTGCCGAAGAGGAGCCGCCCGGCGCGCGCCCTCTCCCGCGCGCCCTCGTGGGCGTCGAGGAGCCACTTGAGCTTGGTGCCGGAGAAGTAGGGGTCGAGGAGGAGCCCGGTGCGCTCGGTGATCGTCGCCTCGTGCCCGGCGGCGCGCAGCTCGGCGCAGAGGCCGCTGGTGCGGCGGTCCTGCCAGACGATGGCGCGGCCGAGCGGCTGGCCGGTCTCGCGGTCCCAGACGACGGTGGTCTCGCGCTGGTTGGTGATGCCGATGCCGGCGATGGCGCCCGGCGCGACGCCGGCCCGCTCGAGCGCGGCGCGGCAGACGGCGGCGGTCGAGGACCAGATGTCGGCCGGGTCGTGCTCGACCCAGCCCGACTGCGGGAAGTGCTGCGGGAACTCCTCCTGCGCCACCGCGGCGATCCCCATGCGCTCGTCGAAGACGATGGCGCGGCTCGAGGTGGTGCCCTGGTCGATGGCGAGGATGCAGGTCAAGCGGGCCTCCCTGGCGGCCCGCACGCGGCGGCGGGCTTCGACGCGCATGGGGACCCGGGCGCCCCCGGCGTGTCAAGCCGGAGCGCCGGCCCCGGCCGCCCGCGTCAGCGCACGACGAGGACCGAGATCTCCGCGCTCTGCACCACCCGCGACGCCGTGCTGCCGAGCAGGAAGCGCTCGAAGCCGTGCCGCCCGTGCGAGGTGAGGACGATCAGGTCGCAGGAGCGCGCGGCGGCCGTCTCGAGGATGGCCTTGCCCGGCACGCTGTTCGCGACGTGGAGCGTGTCGCAGGCGACCCCGGCCTCCTCCGCCGCCTTCCGCGCGCTGGAGAGGGCGGCATCGGCGATCTTCTGGCAACCGGCGCCGTAGGCCTCGACCGCCTGCTGGTCGGTGAAGAAGCCGAGCCGGGTCCCGAGGTCGTAGGCCGGGAAGGGCTCGCTGGCGATCACGATCGTGACCTTCGCGCCCGAGGCCTTCGCGAGGTCGAGCCCCGCCTGCACCCCCTTGGCCGAAAGCTCCGACCCGTCCGTCGCAATCAGGATGTTCCGGTACATGTCCTTCCCCCGCCGTCCGCTGTCCCCTCCAAAGTGCAGGCGCGGAGGCGGACTTGCAAGCCCGGCCGGGGCCGCCGCCTGCCGCCGCCGGGCCGCCGCAGGCGCGGCCGGGCGGTGAAACGAAATTGCGTCCGCTTGCGTGCACCGCGCGCCCGGCGTATGAGAGACGCCGCCTCCATTTCCGCAAGACCCTGATGGCCCAGAACTTCCGCCAGTCCGAGATCCTGACGATTGCGCGCGAGGCGGGGAAGGTGACTGTCGAGGAGCTGGCGGCGCGCTTCAACGTCACGGCGCAGACCATCCGGCGCGATCTCGGCGATCTCTGCGAGGTCGGCCAGCTCACCCGCGTCCACGGCGGCGCGACCATCCCCTCCGGGGTGATCGCGCTCGGCTACGAGGACCGCCGCAGCCTGGCGAGCCAGGAGAAGGACGCGATCGCCCGCATGGTGGCGCAGCAGATCCCCGACGGGGTCTCGCTCTTCATGAACATCGGCACGACGACCGAGGCGGTGGCGCGCGCGCTCCTCAAGCACCGCAACCTCATGGTCATCACCAACAACCTCAACGTGGCGAACATCCTCGCCACCAGCCCCAACTCCGAGGTGATCGTCGCCGGCGGCATCCTGCGCCGCGCGGACGGGGCGCTGGTCGGCGACGTGACGGCCGAGTTCATCGCCCAGTTCAAGGTCGACTACGCGATCATCGGCTCGGCGGCGGTCGATCCCGACGGCTCGCTGCTCGACTACGACTTCCGCGAGGTCCGGGTGGCGCAGGCGATCATCAGGAACGCGCGCAAGAGCTACCTCGTCGCCGATCATACCAAGTTCAAGATGTCGGCGCCGGTCCGCATCGCCAGTCTCGCCGATCTCGACGGCTTCTTCACCGATGTCGCGCCGCCCAAGTCGATCGTGCAGCTCTGCGCCGAGCACGACGTCTTCATCCGCACCGTCGAGAACGCGACGCGGCCCCGCTGAGCGGCCGCCTGTTCTGCCCCGTTCGTTCCCGTTTGCTGCCTTCCAAGGCGTTAATACTCGTTTTACGAGTAAAAACCGATGCAAACACGCCTTAGTTTGCACCGATAATAAATTAGCTCTTGCACGCTTAACGCGAATATATATCGCTAAGATACACGTTATGGTGTGGCCTTCGCGGATGCGGCGTCACTCTTCGAACGGAGTTCGCTCGTGCTGCCGTCACCTCGGGCCCGGACAAGTAACGTACGGTCAATGTGCAGGAGATGAACTTGGGCTGGAATGTGAATATTGAGGTCAAGCGTAGTGCCGTACACGGTAGCGGAGTGTTCGCCGCCGAAAGGATCCCGGCGGGAACCAAGGTGTGGCAGTACGATCCGTCGATGCACGTCTGCACCCGGACGGCGCTGGCCAGGCTGGACCCATCGGTCCTGTCGCATGCGCTCTTCGCGGGATACGTGCACGAGCCGTCCGGGCTCTTTCTCTGGTACACCGACGGCATGGACTACATGAACCATGCCGACGGCAAGGCGGCCAACGTGGGGCTCTACTACTGGCCGAAGCTCTGCGAGGACCACATCGTCGCGCTGCGCGACATCGAGCCGGGAGAGGAGCTGCTCGAGGACTATCGCAACTGCCTGCGGGCGGGGCTCGACCCGAACCACTGGCTGGTGCCGCTCTATCGCGCCTTCTGCCCGACGCACTACAACTTCCTGCTCGGGATCTTCGGCCTCGACGAGCCGGCCTATCCCGCCGCCGCGCCTCTCGAGGGCGGCAGGAAGCTGCGCAAGGTCGCGGTCAGCGCCTCGAGCAGGATCGGCTTGGACAGGACGGCGGCGAAGCCGCAGGCCAAGCAGGCGGCGTGAACCTCCGGGCTGACGTTCGCCGTCACCGCGATGATGGGGGGAGCCTGACGTCCCGCCCGCCGCCGTATCTCGGCGGCGGCGGCGAAGCCGTCGAGGCGCGGCATGTGCAGGTCGAGCAGCACGACGCGCGGGCGTAGCCTGTCGGCCATCTCCACGCCTTCCGCGCCGTCGGTCGCGACCACGGCCTGGTAGCCGGTCTTCTGCAGCATGGTGCGCAGGATGAGCGCGTTGGTGCGGTTGTCCTCGACGACGAGGATCACGTCGCCGGGCGAGGCGTGCGGCGCGGCCTCGCTGCCGGCCACCACGCGCGGCTTGAACTCAAGCGGCATCGGGCACCTCCTCGGGCCGCGCCGCCTCGTCGAACACCGCGGTGAAGACGAAGGTGGACCCCGCGCCGAGCTCGCTCGACACGGTGATCTCGCCGCCCATCGCCTGCACCAGCTTCTCGCTGATCGCGAGGCCGAGCCCGGTGCCCTCG
>NZ_CALLYO010000419.1 GCF_937858865.1 uncultured Amaricoccus sp.
CGGGGATGTAGGGCGGGTTGGAGACGACGAGGTCGAAGCGGCCGGCGAGGCCCTCGGTCCAGTCGAGGCGGCGGAGCTCGGTCCGCTCGGCCAGCCCGAGCCTTGCGGCATTCTCCGCCGCGACGGCGAGGGCGGCGGGGTCGATGTCGGTCCCGACCCCGCGCGCCGCGGGCCATTCGGCGAGCAGGGTGAGCAGGATCGCCCCGCTCCCGGTCCCGAGGTCGAGGATGCGGGCGGGCGGCGGGCCTTCGAGCGCCAGCGCGATCAGCGCCTCGGTCTCCGGGCGCGGGTCGAGGACGGCACCGGTGACCCGGAACTCCCGGCCCCAGAAGGCCCGCCGCCCGACGATCTGCGCCACCGGCCGCGCCCGGGCGCGCTCCTCTAGCATGCGCGCGAAGGCGGCGGCGGCCGCGGCGGGCAGCGGGTCGGCGAGGGCGAGGGTCAGCCGGTCGGGGGCGAGCCCCAGCGCCTCGGCCATCAGCCGGCGGGCGTCGCGCGCCGGCTCGGGCACGCCGGCCGCCCTGAGCCGGGCCGTGCCGCCGGCGAGCGCGGCGCGGACGCTCACGCATCGAGGGCGGCGAGCCGCGCCGCCTGGTCGGCGGCGGTCAGCGCCTCGATCACCTCGCCGAGGTCGCCCTGCATCACCTGGTCGAGCTTGTAGAGCGTCAGCCCGATGCGGTGGTCGGTCAGCCGCCCCTGCGGGAAGTTGTAGGTGCGGATGCGCTCCGAGCGGTCCCCCGATCCCACCTGCCCCTTGCGGTCGGCCGCCCGCTCGGCATCGCGCCTCTGCCGCTCGAGGTCGTAGAGCCGCGCGCGCAGCACCTCCATCGCCCGCGCCCGGTTCTGGTGCTGCGACTTCTCCGAGGAGGTGACGACGATCCCGGTCGGCAGATGGGTGATGCGCACGGCGGAATCGGTGGTGTTGACGTGCTGCCCGCCCGCCCCGGAGGAGCGCATGGTGTCGATGCGGATGTCCTGGGCGGGGATCTCGACGTCCACCTCCTCCGCCTCCGGCAGCACCGCCACCGTCGCCGCCGAGGTGTGGATGCGCCCGCTCGATTCGGTCGCCGGCACCCGCTGCACCCGATGCACGCCCGATTCGAACTTCAGCGCCGCGAAGACGCCGCGGCCGCCGATCTCGGCCACCAGCTCGCGGTAGCCGCCGAGCTCGGTCGGCGTCGCCTCGACGATCCCGAACCGCCAGCCGCGCGTCTCGGCCAGCCGCTGGTACATCCGGGCGAGGTCGGCCGCGAAGAGCGCCGCCTCCTCGCCGCCCGTCCCGGCGCGGATCTCGAGGATCGCCGACCGCTCGTCCGCCTCGTCCCGCGGCAGGAGCGCGAGCTGCAGCTCCCGCTCCGCCTCGGGCAATGCTGCGCGCAGCCGCTCGAGCTCCTCCTGCGCCAGCGCCCGCATCTCCGGGTCGGCGAGCAGCCGCTCCGCCTCCCGCGCCTCGCGCCCGAGCGCGCGCCAGCGGTCGACCGCCGCGACCACCGGCTTCAGCTCGGCATACTCGCGCGAGAGCGCCGGCAGCTCGGCCACCGCCGCGCCCGAGCTCAGCTTCGCCTCGAGGAACTCGAAGCGGGCGCGGATCTGGTCGAGCTTCTCCTCCGGGATCATGGCGCCGGTTGATCGCGCAAGCCGGCCGCCCCCGCAAGGGCGAACTTGGGAAGGCGACCAGCCCGGTCAGGGAGAGCCTGCCGTCCGTTGGCGAATGGCGAAGAGGGGATCCCGCCGCGGCCGGGTTGCGATCATTGAAACGAGGCGGGCGATTCTCGCCCGCGAATCCTATTCCGCCGCCTTCGGCGCGGCGGCGCGCTCAGCCTCGAGCTCGGCGGCGCGCTTCTCGACCAGCTCGACGATATGGTCGACCATCGCGTCGTTGCCGAGCTTGTGGTGCTGCTTGCCGGCCATGTAGACCATCCCCGAGCCCGCGCCGCCGCCGGTGAAGCCGAGATCGGTCATCAGCGCCTCGCCCGGCCCGTTCACCACGCAGCCGATGATCGAGAGCG
>NZ_CALLYO010000420.1 GCF_937858865.1 uncultured Amaricoccus sp.
GGGTCCGCGATCGAGGCGGCATACTTCTCCGCATATTGCGCCGCGTTCACGTGCGCACGGGCGACGATCTCGGCGGGGGGCTGGTGAAGGCTGTCCGACATGGCGATTCCCCTTGAAGGCGCGCGGCTCCGGCGGCCGGCAGGCACGATTCCAGAGATAGCTCCGGCAGGACGGGTTGTAAAACCTCCTGCCGGCCGGGGGAATCTGTGCGGGGAAGCGCGGGGAAGCGCCTCGGGTCAGAGGTCGATCTCGATCGCCTTTCCCGAGCGGCGGGCGAGCTCGACCGCCTTGGCGGCGACGGCGAGGTCCTGCAGGCCGACCCCGGTGCCGTCGAAGAGGGTGATCTCCTCCGCCGAGCTGCGGCCGGGATGGTCGCCGTTGATGACCCGGCCGATCGGGGTGATCGCCGATTCGGCGACGAGGCCGGCGGCGACGGCATGCTGCGCCTCGCCGATCGAGACCGACTGCGCCACCTCGTCGGTGAAGACGGTGGCGCGGGCGAGGAGCTCGGCCTCCACCTCCTGCTTGCCCTTGGTGTCGGTGCCCATGCAGGCGAGATGCGTGCCCGGCCGGACCTGGGCGGCATGGAGCAGCGGCGCGAAGCTCGAGGTGATGGTGATGACGACGTCGGCCTCGGCGCCGAGCCGGTCGAGGTCGACCGCCTCGAAGGGCAGGCCGAGCTCGGCGGCGGTGTCGGCGAGGCGGGAGAGCATCTCCGGGTGCGGGTTCCAGCCGATCACCTTCTCGAAGGGACGCTGGCGGGCGGCGGCGCGCATCTGGAAGGCGGACTGGTGGCCGGCGCCGACCATGCCGAGGACCTTCGCATCGGGGCGGGCGAGGTGCTTGATCGAGACGGCGGCGGAGGCGGCGGTGCGGGCGGCGGTCAGATAGTTGCCGCCGACCAGCGCCGAGACGCGGCCGGTGTCGGGGTCGAAGAGGAAGACGGTCGACTGGTGGTTGCCGCCGAGGTTGCGCTCGAGGTTGTGCGGCCAGTAGCCGCCGGCCTTCACGCCCAGGGTGAGGCCGGCGCGGTCGAAGCCGCCCTTGAAGCCGTAGAGGGCATCGGCGTGGCCGATCGCCTCGCGGACGACGGGGAAGTTGTAGGCGTCGTCGCGGGCCATGGCGGCGAAGATCTGCTCGACCGGCTCGAAGGCGTCGTCGAGCGAGAGGAGATCCGGGCAGGCGGCTTCGGGGACGATGATCATCTCGGGGGCTCCTCGGGGCGTTTCGCGCGCGAAACTATAGGTAAGTTATTGGTTTTGATTTCTTATTATGTTCGCGTTAACCGCGCGTTCAGCTTTCGGCGGGCGGCGCGGGCCGCAGTTGCGGCCATTTCGGGCGCGCAGGTGCGCGCATTGTTGCTTTGCTTGTCTTTCCGCCTGTGGGCGGAAAGACGACTGCTCTCCAGGTTTCAAGGCCGTATGAAGACCTGGGCGCCCCCGCCGGAGACGGGGGCGCGGGAGGGAAGGGTCAGTAGACCTTGCCGCGGGCGCTGACCGGCCAGATCGACTCGACCTTGCCGTTCCGGACCCCGACGTACCAGTCGTGCACGTTGCAGGTCGGGTCGCAGTGGCTGGTGACGAGCTTCAGCTTCTCGTTGATCTTCAGGACGCCCTGCGGATCCTCGATGACGCCGTGCTCGTCGGAGCACTTGATGTACTTCACGTCGTCGCGGCCGTAGACGAAGGGCATGCCGCTGTCGACCGACTGCGCCTTGAGGCCGGCGTCGCAGATCGCCTTGTCGGCCTTGGCGTGCGACATCACGCTCGTCAGGATGAAGAGCGCGTTCTCCCACTCGCCCTGGTCGATGCGCTTGCCGTTCTCGTCGAGGATGCGGCCGTAGTCGCCGTCCATGAAGGCGTAGCTGCCGCACTGGAGCTCGTTGTAGACGCCGGAGTTCGACTCGAACTGGTAGCTGCCGGTGCCGCCGCCGGAGACGAGCTCGGGCTCGAGGCCCTCCGCCTTCAGCGCCGCGACGGCGTCCTCGACCATGGCGATGGCGATGTCGAGCTTGGCCTTGCGGTCCTCGAACTTGTCCATGTGCTGCATGGCGCCCTGGTAGGCCTGCAGGCCGAGGAAGCGCAGGCCGGGGGCCGCCGCGGCGGCCTTGGCGATCTCGACGACGGCGGGCGTCGTCGTCACGCCGCAGCGGCCGGCGCCGCAGTCGATCTCGACGAAGACGCCGAGCTCGGTGCCGTGCTTCTGCGCGGCCGCGGAGAGGTCGGCGACGTTCCTGACGTCGTCGACGCAGACGATGACGCGGCCGCCCGAGATCTTCGGCAGGCGGGCGAGGCGGTCGATCTTGGCGAGGTCGCGCACCTGGTTGGAGACCAGGATGTCCTTGATGCCGGCGCGGGCGAAGACCTCGGCCTCGGAGACCTTCTGGCAGCAGACGCCGATGGCGCCGCCCTGCTCCATCTGCAGCTTCAGCACGTCCACCGACTTGTGCATCTTGCCGTGGGCGCGGTGGCGCATGTTGTGCTTGCGGGCGTAGTCGCCGAGCTTGCGGACGTTGCGCTCGAGGGCGTCGAGGTCGAGGATCAGGCAGGGGGTCTGGATGTCCTCGTAGGCCATGCCGATGCTGGCGGGGATGTCGTAGCCGACCTCGAGCTCGTCGATCTTCTCGTATCTGGTCATGTCTTTCCTCCCCTTCACTTCAGCCAGGGCAGCTTGTCGAGGTCGACATTGCCGCCGGTGATGACGACGCCCACGCGCTTGCCGGCGAAGGTGTCGCGGTTCTTCAGGATGGTGGCGAGCGGCACGGCCGAGCTCGGCTCCATCACGATCTTGAGGCGCGCCCAGATGAGGCGCATCGCGTCGATGATCTCCTGCTCGGAGGCGAGCAGGACGTCGGTGACATAGGTGGAGACGAAGTGCCAGGTGCGCTCCTTGAGCGGCACCTTGAGGCCGTCGGCCACCGTCACCGGCGCGTCGTAGGCGATGATCCTGCCCTGCTTGAACGACTGGTAGGCGTCGTCGGCCTGCTCGGGCTCGGCGGCGTAGATCTTCGTGCCGGGCGCGATGGTCGAGAGGGTCAGGCAGGTGCCGGAGATCATGCCGCCGCCGCCGATGGGCGCCACGACCGCGTCGAGGGCGCCGAGCTCCTCGACGATCTCCTTCGAGCAGGTGCCCTGGCCGGCGATGACGCGCTCGTCGTTGTAGGGGTGGACGAAGTCGGCGCCGGTCTCGGCCTGGACGCGGGCGAAGACCTCCTCGCGCGAGGAGGTCGAGGGCTCGCACTCGGTGATGACGCCGCCGTAGCCGCGGACGGCGTCCTTCTTCGCCTGCGGCGCGGTGCGCGGCATGACGACGTGGCAGGGGATGCCGCGCCGGCCGGCCGCGTAGGAGAGCGACAGGGCGTGGTTGCCGGAGGAGTGCGTCGCCACGCCCTTCTTCGCCTTCTCCTCGGAGAGGCCGAAGACGGCGTTGCAGGCGCCGCGCACCTTGAAGGCGCCGGCCTTCTGCAGGTTCTCGCACTTGAAGAAGAGCTCGGCGCCGGCGAGCTCGTTGATGAAGCGCGAGGTCAGGATCGGCGTCTTGTGGATGTAGGGCCGGACGCGCTCATGCGCGGCCAGCACGTCGTCCCAGGTCGGGATGTAGAGATCCTCGGTCGTCGCGACGGCGGTCATGGTCAGGCGGCCTTGCTCAGGGCGGCGGCGGTGCCGCGGTAGTATTCCTGCGCCGCGGCGACGCCGCTGCCAAGCTTGATCGGGAAGTCGAGGTCGGCCATGACCATCTCGGCCGTCGCGATGCCCGAGAGCGCCATGACGTCGGTCAGGCTGCCGAGGTGGCCGATGCGGAAGAGCTTGCCGGCGACGTCGCCGAGGCCGACGCCGAAGGCGACGCCGTACTTGTCGGCGGCGTGGACCACGACCCTGGTGCCGTCGAAGCCCTCGGGGACCACGACCGCGCTGACCGTCTCGGAGTAGAGGTCGGGCGAGTGGGCGCAGAGCTTCAGCCCCCAGGCGGCGACCGCGCGGCGGACGCCCTCGGCGAGGCGGTGGTGGCGGGCGTAGATGTTCTCGAGCCCCTCCTCCTCGATCATCTTCAGCGATTCGCCGAGGCCGAAGAGCAGCTGCACCGGCGGGGTGAAGGGATAGCCGCCCTTCGGGTTGGTGTTCAGCATGTCGCGGAAGTCGAGGAAGCAGCGCGGCAGCCTGGCGGTCTCCATCGCCTTCAGCGCCTTCTGGCTGACGCCGACGATGGCGAGGCCGGTCGGGAGCATGAAGCCCTTCTGGCTGCCGGTGACGGCGACGTCGACGCCCCACTCGTCCATGCGGAAGTCCATCGAGCCGATCGAGCTGACGCCGTCGACGAGGAGGAGGGCCGGGTGCCGGGCGGCGTCGAGCGCCTTGCGGACGGCGCCGACGTCGGAGCGGACGCCGGTCGCGGTCTCGTTGTGGGTGACGAGGACGGCCTTGATCTCATGGTCCTTGTCGGCCTCGAGCACGGCCTGGAACTCGGCCGCCGGCGCGCCGGCGCCCCAGGGGGCGGTCAGCTTGTGGACGTCGAGCCCGTGGCGCTCGCACATGTCGATCCAGCGGTGCGAGAACATGCCGTGGCGGCAGGCGAGGATCTTGTCGCCGGGCGAGAGGGTGTTGGAGATGGCCGCTTCCCAGCCGGCCGTCCCGGTCGCCGGGAAGATGACGATCTCGGCGTCCCTGGTCTTCAGGACCTTCTTCACGCCGGGGAAGAGCGGCTTGAAGATCGCCCCGAAGCTCGCCGAGCGGTGGTCGAGCGTCGGCATGTTGACGGCGTGGCGAAGCCGCTCGGGGATGTTGGTGGGGCCGGGGATGAAGACCGGGTTCTGGCTGGACATGGGCGTTCCCTCCTTTGCTTGCGTTGCTTATAGCCGCGATTCGCGCCGGCGGCAATTTTTTTGAAATATTTTTTCAAAACTCCATTTAACGGGGAAAGGTCCGACTTTCCAGGTGGTTGAGGTTTTTCACCTGCCGGTGGCGGTGGATGGCGGCGCGGCGGATGATGGCATAGGATGCAGCCCATGGACATGACCACGAAGCGCAGCCGGGGGCGGCCGAAGGCGTTCAATCCGAACCCGGAGCAGAACACCATCCAGGCGCTCGACCGGGCGATGGCGATCCTGAAGGTGCTGGCCGGGCGGGAGGGCGGCATGTCGCTGACCGAGCTCGCCGAAGCCTCGGGGCAGGCGCCGGCGACGGTCTACCGCGTGCTCTCGACGCTGGAGGCGCACGGCATCGTCGAGACCCAGGCGGCGACGCAGCTCTGGTTCGTCGGGCAGGAGGCCTTCCGCATCGGCAGCGCCTTCCTCGGCCGCACCAGCCTGGTCGAGCAGGCGCGCGGCGTCATGCATGCGCTGATGGCCGAGACGGGGGAGACGGCGAACCTCGCCATCGCCGACGGCGGGCAGGTGATCTTCCTCAGCCAGGTGGAGACGCAGGAGCCGATCCGCGCCTTCTTCCGGCCGGGGACGCGCGGGCCGATCCATGCGAGCGGGATCGGCAAGGCGCTGCTCGCCTATCTGCCGCCGGCGGCGGTGGCGCGGATCGTGCGCGAGCAGGGGCTGGCCGCCTTCACCGAGCGGACGATCACCGACCCGGCGCGGCTGGCCGAGGAGCTGGCCGCGATCCGCGCCCGCGGCTGGGCGATGGACGACGAGGAGCGGACCGAGGGGATGCGCTGCATCGCGGCGCCGATCTTCAACGAGTTCCGCGAGGCGACGGCCGGGGTCTCGATCTCCGGGCCGACGGTCCGCATGGCGCGCGCCGGGCCGGGGCTCGGCGAGCTGGTCAGGGCGGCGGCGGACCGGATCACCCGCGCGATCGGCGGGACGGCGCCGGCCTGAGGCCTTCTTCTTCGACCTCAACTCGATCAAGGCGGGCGGTTCACGGCCGGCCGCCGCACTCGATCAGCGCCTTGCGGACCTCGCGGCGGGAGAGGCCCATGTCGCTGAGGACGTGGTCCTCGCGCTCGAGGAGCTGGCGGTAGGCGCGGCGGGCGCGGGCCCGGGCGATGGCGGTGGCGATGCGGGCGGCGATGCGGGCCGGAAGCGTCGCGGGAAGGGTGATCTCGGCGGGGCGGGTGGTGATGGCGGTCATCGTCTTGCTCCCTCTGGGCCGGGGCTTCGGTCCCCGGTGATGTGGCCAGTATCGGGCGATTCGCCCCGCGGGGCCTGTGAGCGGCGTCACAGGGCGCAAGCGGCGGCGTGACAATCGGCCGGGCGCCGGGTAAATCGCCCCCCGGAGGCGCGCATGAGCAAGACCCGCAGCATCTTCGAGGAGGTCGGCGAGAAGAAGGCGGTGCCGGAGGCGCCGGCGCCCGTCCGCCGTCCCTCGGCCGACCGGCGGGGGATCGCGGTCTGGCTCTCGATCCTCTTCGCGCTCGTCGTCGCCATGATCGTCGTCGGCGGGCTGACGCGGCTGACCGACTCGGGGCTCTCGATCACCGAGTGGCGGCCGGTGACCGGCGCGCTGCCGCCGACGACGCCCGAGGCCTGGACGGCGGAGTTCGAGAAGTACCGCGCCAGCCCGCAGTACCAGGCCTTGAACCAGGGGATGACGCTCGAGGCCTTCAAGCGGATCTACTGGTGGGAGTGGGGCCACCGCCAGCTCGGCCGGGTGATCGGGCTGGTCTGGGCCCTGGGCTTCCTCTGGTTCGGGCTGCGCCGGCGCATTCCGGCCGGCTGGACGCCGCGGCTCCTCGGGCTCGGCGCGCTCGGCGGGCTGCAGGGCGCGATCGGCTGGTGGATGGTCAGCTCCGGCCTGGCGCCGGGGATGGCCGCGGTCGCCTCCTACCGGCTGGCCATCCACCTCGGGCTCGCCTTCCTCCTGCTCGGGCTCATCGCCTGGTACGTGCTGCGGCTCGGCCGGCCCGAGGCGGAGCTGCTGCAGGCGCGCCGCCAGCGCAACGAGGGACTGATCGGCTGGGCGAGCCTGCTCGTCGGGCTCTCCTTCCTGCAGATCCTGCTCGGGGCGCTGGTCGCCGGCATCGACGCCGGGCGGAGCTACGTCGACTGGCCGCTGATGGGCGGGCGCCTCTTCCCGGCGACCGGGCTCGACCTCGAGCCGGTCTGGGCGAACTTCCTCGCCAATCCCGGGCTGGTGCAGTTCAACCACCGGATCGTCGGCTATCTCCTCTTCGCCCTTGGCCTCGTCGCCTGGCTGCGCAGCCGGCGGAGCGCGCTCGGACATGTCCGCGGCGCCTTCGCGGCGATGATGGCGATGCTGGTGCTGCAGCTCGCGCTCGGCATCGTGACGGTGATGCACGCCGCGCCGCTCGGCCTTGCCGTCCTGCACCAGCTCGGGGCGGTGGCGCTCTTCGCCCTCGTCGTCCGCGCCCGCTTCGCCGCGCTCTATCCCCGCGCGCAGAGGATCGCGCGCGGATGATGCTGCGCTATGCCATCATCCTCTTCGTCGTGCTGGCGGCGATCGCGGTCCTCTCGGGCAACCCGCGCACGCGGAAGGTGCTGTGGGCGCTCGCCGGCCTGGCGATTCTCTACACCATCCTGAAGCTCACCGGCGTGATCGAGGCGATCGCGCCGGACCGGTAATGGGGTATCGGGATACCTTATTTTCAAGCTGTTGCTTTGAAAGGGGTATTTCCGCGCCTTGGGGATTGACGCGCGCAGTGATCTCGGTCAAAAGCCCGCCGTTCCGGGGTGGGCTGCGGCCCTCATCCCCGACCTGACACGGGGACCACCTCATGAAGACCTTCTCCGCCCGACCGGGCGACATCGACAAGAAGTGGGTGCTGATCGACGCCGAGGGGATCGTGCTCGGCCGGCTCGCGACCCACGTCGCCATGGTGCTGCGCGGCAAGAACAAGGCGAGCTTCACGCCGCACATGGACATGGGCGACAACGTCATCATCATCAACGCCGACAAGGTGCAGATGACCGGCAACAAGCGCGCCGACAAGCGCTACTGGTGGCACACCGGCTATCCGGGCGGCATCAAGTTCCGCACCGCCGGGCAGATCCTCGAGGGCAAGCATCCCGAGCGGGTCATCGTCAAGGCGATCGAGCGGATGCTGCCCGGCGGGCCGCTCAGCCGCAAGCAGATGGGCAACCTGCGCGTCTATGCCGGCGCCGAGCATCCGCACGCCGCGCAGAACCCCGAGGTGATCGACCTCGCCGCCCGCAATCCCAAGAACACCCGGAGCGCCTGACCATGGCCGATCTTTCCTCGCTCGCGGAGCTCCGCGAGGCCGTCGCCGCCCCCGTCGCCGAGGAGGCGCCGAAGCGCGAGCCGCAGCGCGACAGCCTCGGCCGCTCCTACGCCACCGGCAAGCGCAAGGACGCGGTCGCCCGCGTCTGGATCAAGCCGGGCAGCGGCAAGGTCACGGTGAACGGCAAGGACATGCAGGCCTATTTCGCCCGTCCGGTGCTGCAGATGGTGATCGGCCAGGCGTTCAGCGTCGCCGGCGTCACCGGCGAGTTCGACGTGATGGCGACGGTGAAGGGCGGCGGCCTGTCCGGCCAGGCCGGCGCCGTCAAGCACGGCATCAGCCAGGCGCTCTCGCTCTACGAGCCGAGCCTCCGGCCGGCGCTGAAGGCAGCGGGCTTCCTCACCCGCGACAGCCGCGTCGTCGAGCGCAAGAAGTACGGCAAGCGCAAGGCGCGCCGCAGCTTCCAGTTCTCCAAGCGCTGATCCCCGGAGGCCTTCCGGACGGGGCCGTGGCGGCGGAAGCTGCCGCGGCCTCTTCTGTTTTGGCGCGCCTGTCCGCACGCCGCTCCAGGGCGAAGAGGGCAGCGCCCGACCCGGCGGGCGAGAAGC
>NZ_CALLYO010000421.1 GCF_937858865.1 uncultured Amaricoccus sp.
TCGCTTCGCTGCCGCAGCCGCGCTTTCCGGGCGGGGCGGCGCTGCGCTGGCCGCTGCTGGTGCTGGCGATGAGCTGGTACGGGCTCCGGGACCGACTCTGAGATGCCGCTCTGGGTCGCGCTCTCACTGGCGGCCGCCTTCCTGCAGAACCTCCGGACGGCGCTGCAGAAGGCGCTGACGCCGCGGGTCGGGCTGGTCGGGGCGACCTGCGCCCGCTTCCTCTTCGCCGCGCCCTGGGCGCTGGCGCTGGTGGCGGGGCTGGTCGCGCTCGGCGATCCGCTGCCGGCGCCGACCCGGGGCTTCGCCGGCTGGGGGTTGCTGGGGGCGGCGGCGCAGATCGCGGGGACGCTGCTGCTGCTGCATCTCTTCTCGCTGCGGAACTTTGCGGTCGGCAATACCTTCGCCAAGACCGAGACGGTGCAGGCAGTGCTCTTCGGCTTCCTGCTGCTCGGCGACCGGGTGGGGGCGGTGGCGGTCGCCGGGATCCTCGTCAGTCTGGTCGGGCTCGTCATGCTGTCGGGGCGGCCGGGGGCGGGGGTGGCGAACAAGGCGGCCGGGATCGGGCTCGCCTGCGGGGCCGCCTTCGCGGTGGCGGGGATCGGCTACCGGGCGGCCTCGCTGGCGCTCGCGGATACCGGCGGGCTGCTGATCCGGCCGGCCTTCACCCTCGCCTATGTGACGCTGGTGCAGTCGGTGCTGCTGATCGGCTGGCTCCGGCTGCGGGGCGGGGGCGGGGTCGGCGCGGTCCTCAGGGAGTGGCGGATCGAGGCGGTGGTCGGAGCGGCGGGGATGCTGGCCTCGCTCGGGTGGTTCACGGCCTTCACGCTCGTCACCGTGGCGCAGGTGAAGGCGGTGGGGCAGGTGGAGCTGGTCTTCTCCTGGCTGACGGCGCGCTATGCCTTCGGCGAGCGGCCGAGCGGGCGGGAGACGCTGGCGATCGGACTGGTGGCGGGAGGGATCCTGCTGGTGATCCTGGGGTGATTTCGCACGCGAAACTATAAGTAAGCCTTTGATACAAAAGGAAATGTCCGGGTTAATTCTTCGTTACCGGCGGCGGATGGCGCTGGTTGGCCTCGAGGACGTTCAGATCCATGTGGTTGCGCATGTAGCGTTCGGAGGCGGCGCGGAAGGGCTGGAAGTCCCACGGCGTGTAGGCGCCCTGGCGCAACGCCTCGTAGACGATGCGGCGGCGGGCCTGGCTCGCGCGGACCTCGCGGTCGAAGCGGGCGAGGTCCCAGCGGGCGCGGGCGGCGGTGGCGAGGCGGGCGAGGGTCGCGGCGTGGTCCGGATCGGCGGCGAGGTCGCAGACCTCCTGCGGGTCGGCCTCGAGGTCGAAGAGCTGGGCCGGGTCGGCCTCGCAGAGGGTGAGCTTGTGGCGGCCGTCGCGGAGGGCGACCATCGGGGCGACGCTGGCCTCGGCGGCGTATTCCATCGGGACCGGGCCGCGGGGGCCGGGGGCGAGGAGGCTCTCGCCGTCGCAGTCGACCTCGGCGGGGTCGACGCCGGCGAGGTCGGTGAGGGTGGGCAGCACGTCGAGGAGCGAGACCGGGTGGTCGCGCCGGCCCGGGGCGAGGCCGGGGGCGGCGAGCATCAGCGGCACGCGGGCGGCGCCGTCGCGGAAGCTCATCTTGAACCAGAGGCCGCGGGCGCCGAGCATGTCGCCGTGGTCGGAGAGAAAAAGGATCGCCGTGTCCTCGGCGAAGCCGGCGCGGTCGAGGACGGCGAGGATCTCGCCGATCTTCTCGTCGATGTAGCTGATGTTGGCGAAATAGGCGCGGCGGGAGCGGCGGACGTCCTCCGGCGTGATCGGGAAGGCGTCGTGCTCGGCGGCGCGCATCAGGCGCCGGCCGTGCGGGTCCTGCTCCTCGAAGGGGACGGGGCCGGTCTCGGGGTCGAGCGCCGGGCAGTTGGCGTAGAGATCCCAGAAGCGGGGGCGCGCGACGTAGGGGTCGTGCGGATGGGTGAAGCTGACCGTCAGGCACCAGGGGCGCGGGTCGCGGCGGCGGGAGAGGTCGTGCAGCTTGGCGGTCGCGTGATAGGCGACCT
>NZ_CALLYO010000422.1 GCF_937858865.1 uncultured Amaricoccus sp.
GCCCTATACCCGGCTGAAGGAGCTGAAGCACCTCCGCGACACCGGGCAGATCGACCCGGAGCTGCGCTGGAACGCCCTGGAGCCGGTCTGAGCGGAACCCTGCGGTATCAGCAAGAAGCGATCCCGGCGGCCCGCGCGGCCGCCGGCCGGATTGATCGAGCTTCACCGGATCCGCGATTTCGGGCCTGATCCCGGAGGTAGAATGAACCCCTTCCCGGACCGCCCCGCACCCGGAGCAGGCGATGCTCCATGACGTGGAGACCCCCGAGGGGCGCGCGGCCTTCGCTCGGCCCTTCGACGTCTGCGTGATCGGCGCCGGCCCGGCGGGGATCACGCTGGCGCGCCGGCTCGCCGCCCGCGGCCTCGCGGTCGCACTGATGGAGGGCGGCGGGCTCGAATGGTCCGAGGAGTCCCAGGACATCGCCGTCGGCGAGAGCGTGGGGCTCACCTATCCCGATCTCGACGCCGCGCGGGTGCGCGCCTTCGGCGGCTCCTCCGGCCACTGGAACGGCCTCTGTCGCGCCTTCGAGGCGGCGGACATGCGGCCGCGGCCGCAGAACCCCTCGAGCGGCTGGCCGATCGGCCGCGAGGACCTCGATCCCTACCAGGCGGAAGTCGCCGAGATCCTCGACCTCGTCCCGGCCTACGACGATGCAGCGCCGGCGACCCCGATCCCGCCGGAGGACGGCTTCGAGCAGGTCTGGTACCTCCGCAGCGCCCCGACCCGCTTCGGCGAGAAGTACCTCGACGAGATCACGAGCGCCCCTCGGATCGCGCTCGGCGTCCACGCGAACCTCGTCGACCTCCGCCTCGACGATGGCCTGACCTCCGTCACCAGGGCAGTCTTCCGCGCCTACGGCGCGGCCGATCCCGGCTTCACCGTGACGGCGCAAAGCTACTGCCTCTGCACCGGCGGCTTCGAGAATCCCCGGCTCCTGCTGAATTTCGACAGCCAGATCCCGGGCGGCATCGGCAACCAGAACGACCTCGTCGGCCGGTTCTTCTGCGACCACCTACGCATGGAGGTCGGCGAGGTGATCATGAGCGCGGTCCCCGAGGCCGAGGTGCGCTTCTTCACCCCCACCGAGGACTTTCTCGCCGAGCGCCAGACGCTGAAGATCGTCCTGCACCTCGATTACTACCGCCGGAAGCCGCTGTCGCTGCCGAAGGAGCTCGCCCGCAGCGTCCAGTGCACCCTCCCCTTCGGGGAAAGACTCGCCGAGGCGGTGACGGGCGACGTGCTGCATTGCGACCGGGGCGGTGTCGAGGACTGGCTCGCCAGCCGCGATCCCGAGGCGAACCCCTGGGGCCGGGTCGTGGTCAACAGCGAGCCGGCGCTCAACCCCGAGAGCCGGATCACCCTCTCCGACGCGCGCGACGCCCTCGGTCTCCGGCGCACCCGCCTCGACTGGCGGACGCTTCCGATCGACGACCGCACCATCCGCGAATCGACCCTTGCCTTCGCCGGCCACCTCGCCGACCGCGGCGAGGGCCGGATGCGGCTCTACGACACGGCACTCGCCGAGCAGCCGATCCGGGCGACAGAGCCGGAGCAGCGCCTGAACGGCTGGCACCAGATGTGCACCACCCGGATGAGCGACGATCCGAAGACCGGGGTCGTCGACCGGAACTGCCGGGTGCACGGGCTCGCGAACCTCTACATCGGCGGCTCGAGCGTCTTTTCCACCCCCGGCTTCCAGAACCCGACCTACACCATCGTCCAGCTCGCGCTCCGACTCGCCGACCATCTGGCAGCGTAGCCGGCGGGGGGCTCGGCTTTGCGGGTCCGCGCCGGGCGTGTGATGCGGGATGCGGCCGAAGGCCTCAGCGTCAAGGGGTTACGTCGTTTCGCTCGATGTGGAACGCGTATGGAGACGTATGGAATCCATATGGCACGCAAAAAGTCGGGATTCGGGCGGCGACCGGACGGGTTCAGCCGGTCCGGCCCAGAACCGGACCCAGGTGACGGGCGAGGCTGCGCCGCATCCGCCACAGACGCGCGCCCAGCGTTGGCGGGTTGACCGGAAAGCGCGCGAGGCGCGGCTCCAGCCGGGCGATCATCGCCTTCTGCAGCCGCCCGTCGGCCTGCTCGGCCGGCTCGGGCGTGACCAGCGCCGAATAGACCCGGGCATTGTTGGCGGGGTTCAGCACCAGCGCCGGCAAGAGGTCGTACCCCTGCTCGAGCGCTGCCCGCCATCCGCCGAGCCGCTGGTCGAGATAGAAGGCATTGATCCAGTCGAGGCCCTCGGGATGGGCGCCGCGCCAGTCGCGCCAGTCGGCGAGAAACGGGGTGAAGGCGTCCCGCGCGAAGATCTCCGCGCCCAGGGCGGCCGGGAAGTCGGGGCTGCTGCAGTCGAGGCCGGAGAAGTAGCGCGCGAAATACTGCCTGCCGAGCTCGAAGCAGCCCGCCGCGATCATCGCGTCGCCGGGACGCTGGTAGCGGTAGGCGTTTCCCGGGATGAGCTCCTTGATGTCCCAGCCGAGCACCGCCCCGCAGGTATGCTGCTCGACCAGGGCGGCGATACCCGGCCGCGCCGGCTCGAGGTCCAGGATGTGGTGGGTAAGGCCGAAGCGCCGGCTGATCGCCGCGGCGATGCGCACGTCGGTGACCGGCTTGCCCATGTAGCGAAAGGTCACGGTCTCGAAGCGCAGCCCGGCGGCGAGAAACGCGGCGGCAACGGTGCGCGAGTCGAGCCCGGCGGTCAGCGGCAGGAACACCGTGCCCGGAATGCGGGACTTGAGCTCCTCGGCGAAGCGCGCGAGTTCGGTCGCGGCGACATCGCGCGCCGCGTCGAACCCGGCGAGCGGCCGGATGCCATGGTCCGCATGCTCGACGGCCCCGGTGCGGAGATCGATCTCCTGGTCGCAGAACAGCCGCCGCACCGCCCGCCAGCGGGTGCCGGGGCTGGGGAGATAGTTGCCGTTGCCCGGATGCGCGAGCGGATCGTCGATGTCGAAGGGAGGAATCTCGCCGGTGAGCGCCAGCATGGCGATCGCCGGGCTCGAGGCCACCACGAACTCCCCGCCGGACCGGCCCACGTGCAGACCGAGGAGCGCCGCCGCATCGCCCGAGACCCGGGGCCAACGCACGCGGGCATAGCGCCCGGCGCCGCACCCGGTGGCGGGATCGGCGCAGAGGCGCGCGCCGATCAGCACCTCCGGTGCATCCGGCACGCGCCGGTCGACCTCGACCGGGAGATCCTGCTGGTACGACAGGATCCAGCCCTCGGCGAGCGGGACCGAGATCCAGCTCGGATCCACGGCGACCGGCCGCCTGGCGATGACGAACTGCTTGCGATGCAGCAGAAGATCCACTCCGACGCTCCCCGATGACACTGGTGGTTGTAGACGGGGGCCGCGGCCGGCTCAACGGAATACACGCTCACCGAATCGAGAGCAGCCACGGTCGCGCCACACCGGCCTGCAGGACCCCCGCAGCCAGCCGACGGGATCAGCCACTTTGTCCAGTTCGTCCAACTGCTACGAGCCGTCCGTTGCCGATCACCCCGGCCTCGGGGAGGCTCGTCTCGCCGAACTTCATACTCTACTCCTTGCTATGCTGCGATTCGCGCGCGGGGGGCAGCCTGCGTGAATCGGGACCGGCCGGTACCTAGGGACAGAGGAGAGACCCCGTGATCATCGTCGATACCGCGATTGCCAAGCACGTCGCCGCGGGCAAGCCGCCGATCCGGGTGGGCATGATCGGGGCGGGCTTCATGGCCTCGGGCGTGGTGCTGCAGACCGGCGGCCCCTACCGGGATTCGATCCGCATCGCGGCGATCGCCGCGCGCACGCCGTCGAAGGCCGTCGCCGCCTACGCGGCGGCGGGCTTCGCGGACCCGGCGATGGTCGACAGCGCCCCTTCCCTCGCCCGCGCCATCGAGGCCGGCCGCCCGGCGATCACCGAGGACGCGATGCTGGTGGCGACCAGCCCGCACATCGACGTGCTGCTCGACGTCA
>NZ_CALLYO010000423.1 GCF_937858865.1 uncultured Amaricoccus sp.
GGTCCTTGGCGAAGTCCGCGATCGTCGCCTCCGCCTCGGGCAGCGGCATCCGCCTCAGCGCGATCGCCTGCGCTACCTCCTGGATCTCCGGCGCCTCGGCCAGCTTCAGCGCCGCCTCGTCCGGCACCGGCCCGCCCCAGACCTGGGCGATCGAGAGATGCGGCTGCCGGCGCTGGATGCAGGGCCAGTCGGGATCGGGCGGACCGGCGGCGAAGGCGGGCGCCGCGAAGGCGGGCGCCGCCACGATGAGGCCGAGCAGCATGGAACGGATCATTGGGCTCCTCCCCTCCGGCCCCGCCAGAGGCCCTTGGCCGGATCGTACATGAAGATTGTCGCTCCGAAGAAGACCAGCGTGCAACCCGTCACCACCGCGAAGGCGAGCGGGTTGAACTGGCCGTAGAGCGCGAAGCGGATGAGCTCCACCGCGTGGGTGAACGGATTGTAGGCGCAGATGTCGTGCAGCAGGATGCTCGAGTCGCGCATGCGCCAGAGCGGATAGAGCGCGGTCGAGGCGAAGAACATCGGGAAGATGACGAAGTTCATCACCCCGGCGAAATTCTCCAGCTGCCGGATCGCCGACGAGATGAGCAGCCCGAGCGAGCCGAGCATGATCCCGGCGAGGATCAGCGCCGGCAGCACGGTGACATAGCCGACGAGCGGCGCCTCCACCCCCCAGAACCAGGCGATGACGAGGAAGGCATAGACCTGCAGCACCGAGACGAGCACGCTCGCGACGAGCTTCGAGCCGAGCAGGAACCAGCGCGGATAGGGGCTGACCAGCAGCGTCCGCATCGCGCCGGTCTCCCGGTCGTAGACCATGGAGAGCGACGACTGCATCCCCGAGAAGAGCAGGATCATCCCGCAGAGCCCCGGCGTCACGTAGACCTCGTAGAGGACATAGGTCTGGTAGGGCGGCGTGATCGAGAGGCCGAGCACCGAGCGGAAGCCGGCGGCGAAGATGAAGAGCCAGACCAGCGGCCTGACCAGCGCCGCCAGGAACCGCTCCCGCTGGTTCGCGAAGCGAAGCGCCTCGCGGCGGGTGATGCCGGCGAAGGCGATGCTCCACCCGGCCCTCATCCCGCGATCGCCTCCGCCGTCTCGCCGGTCATGGCGAGGAACCGCTCGGCCAGCGTCCCGCTCCCGGCGATCTCCGCCGCGACACCGACGGCGATGACCGCGCCCCTGTGCAGGATCACCACCTCGTCGGCCGGGTCCACCTCGTCGAAGACGTGCGTCGCCCAGAGCGTCGAGACCCCCTCCTCGGCGATCAGCCGCCGCACCAGCGCCTGCACCTCCGCCCGCGACCGCAGGTCGAGCCCGGCCGTCGCCTCGTCGAGGAGCAGGAGCTCCGGCCGGTGCAGCAGGGCGCGCGCGATCTCCGCCCGCCGCTGCTGCCCGCCCGAGAGCGCGTTGACCTTCAGCCCCCCGCGCTCGGCGAGGCCGACCAGCGCCAGCACCTCGGCGATCCGCACCCTGGCCGCCCGCCCCCCGATCCCGTGCAGCGCCGCGTGGTAGCCGAGATTCTGCCGCAGCGTCAGGTCGCCGTCGAGCGCCTTGCTCTGGAAGACGACCCCGAGCCGCGCCAGCGCCTCGCCCGGCTGGCGCCGCGCATCGAAGCCCGCCACCTCGATCCGCCCCGAGGTGCTGTCGTAGAGCCGGGTGATGAGCGAGAAGAGCGTCGTCTTGCCGGCGCCGTTGACGCCGAGCAGCGCCGCGAACGCACCGCGCTCGACCGTGAAGCTCACGTCGCGCAGCGCCTGGAAACGGCCGAAGCGGTGGCTGACCTTCTCCACCGCAAGGGCCGGAGGGCGCATCCCGACCGGTTCCGACCCGGTCGATGCGCCGCCCCGTTCCTCAGTCATGTCAAGGGCTTGACCTTTCCGCGCCGGGTGCGCAGCCGGTCACTCCTTGCGCTCTTCGGTCACGGCGTAGCTCGCGTCGAGCTTGATGTCGTACTGCCCGTCCGCGCACATCACGTCGTCGAGATCGAAGGCGCCGTCCTCGACCTCGACGTTCGCCGGATCGACCTCGCAGGACTTCGCCGCCAGCACCTCGTCGATCTTGGCCATCTGCTCCTCGCTCGGCCCCTCCGCCAGCGCGGCGAAGGGCACGAACGCCAGGGCGGCGGCGGCGATGATGAGCTTTCTCATGTCTTTCCTCACTGGATGACGAAGGTGGCCGACTGGGTTTCGCTGTGCGAGCCCGGGATCGAGAGCGTATAGGTGCCCGGCACGATGGCGATGAACGACATGTGCGCGGTCCCGGCCGAGTCGAACTCGATCGAATGCACCCCCATCGGGCGGATCTCGATGTCCTCGATGACGATCTCGTTGATCCAGATCGCCCGGAAGAAGTCGCCGCCCGAGAGCGCCAGCTCTGCCGTCCCGTCCGCGGTAATGTCGATCCGGTAGTAGGTGCCCGACTTCAGCGTGTAGGTCCCCTGCGCCACCGGCTTGCCCGACGACAGCGTCAGCGGCGGCAGGTCGGCCCGGTTGTCCCGCGCGAGCAGCCCGGCGAAGCCGTAGTCGTGCGCCCCCTTCGGCACCTCGATGGAGAAGTCCGCAGCTTCCTCCGCGGCGCCCTCGGCCGGCGCCGCGCTGTCCTGCGCGGCGGCGGGCAGCGCCACCGCCGCGAGCAGCGCTGCAGCGATCCTTGCCTTCATTCCCCTCTCCTCCCTGCTTACGATTCGACCGCGACGACGCCCCAGGGCTGCTCGCCGACCTGCACCGACTTCAGCACCTTGTCGGTCGCGACGTCGATGATCGAGATGTCGTTGGAATTGCCGTTGGTGGTGTAGAGGAACTTCCCGTCCGGCGAGAAGGCGAGCTGCCAGACCCGCTGCCCCACCAGCAGATAGTCCGTCACCTCCCAGGTCGCGGTATCGACCACCGCGACCCGGTTCGCCGGGCCGAGCGCGACATAGGCCTTCTTGCCGTCCGCGGTCACCCGCACGCCGACCGGCTGCAGCGCCTCCGGCAGGACGCCCGGCACCTCGAAGGTGATCTTGTGGACGACCTCGCTCAGGGCCGGGTCGATGACGCTGACCGTGCCGCCGATCTCGGCCGAGACGAGCAGGAACTTGCCGTCCGGGGTGTACTGGGCGAAGCGCGGCCGCGAGTCGACGAGCACGTTCTCGACGATCTCGAAACTCGAGGTGTCGATCAGGTGCGCCATGTTCGTGGTCTCCGAGGTATTGACCACGATCGTCCCGTCCGGGCTCACGCCCATCCCCTCGGGCTCGACGCCGACCGGCACCTCGGCCAGCACCTGCCGCGTCTCCACGTCGACGACGGTGACGATATTGTCGTCCTCGTTGGCGATGTAGAGCGGGTTGCCGCTCGGATGCAGCACGAAGAGCTCGGGGTCGGGCCCCGACGGCAGGCTCGGCAGCTCCTCGTAGGTCGTCGAGTCGTAGACCCGCACCAGGTTGTCGTCCGAGGCGCAGACGTAGATGTGCTTGCCGTCCGGCGAGGCGGTGATGCCGCGCGGCCGCTGCATCCCCTCGATGGTGTGGATGACCTCGTGCGTCGCGCCGTCGAGCACGGTGACCGTGTTGCCCTTCTCGTTCGAGACGAAGATCTTCTCGGCCAGCGCCGGACCGGCCGCGAAGGCGGCCGAGGCGAGCAGAATCCCAAATCGCGCGGTGCGCATCTTTCCTCCCGTCATTTCCTGCAGGCCGTCTCCGGCCGGTCGATCCCGAGCGTGTCGAGCTGGCTCACCTGGTGCAGGAACTCCGCCTGCGGCGAGACCGAGACGACCACCCGATCGGCGGTCAGAAGGATCGGCTGGCGGAGCTGGCCGTCCCAGTCGCGGAAGGTCAGCTTCTGGCCCTTGAATGCCGCAAGATCGAAGCCGTCCGAGAGCACGAAGTCGTGGATGGCGGTAAAATCACCGCCCTGTGTCCGCGTCGCCGCCTCGCCCAGCACCCTGAGCGCCATCCAGACCTGATAGTCCTCGTCCCGCGCCGGCCGGCCCATCTGCTTCTCGAAGCGGGTCTGGAACTGCGTCGCGCCCCAGGCCTCGTGCGCCGGATGCCAGGTGTCGGGCATCAGCCCGGCCGAGCCGGTCACCGGCCGCGGCTCCCAGGTGTGATAGGGCAGGTGCGCCGCGAACACCCCTGCCCGATCCGCCGCCACCACCACGTCGTGCTCCGCCGCCCGCTGGGTGAAGGCCGGCATCTGCTGCTGGATCTGCACCGTGCCGGAATCCGTGCGCCGCGCGCCGCCGGTGTCCTCGAAGACCCGCTCCTCGACGATCTTCGCCCCGAACTTCGTGGCGGCGCGCCGGTAGGCGTCGGCGAGCGCCTTGTCCTCGGGGTGGCTCCCCTCGATCAGGAACCAGTCGGTCCACCGCTTCCAGACCAGGTACTGCGCCAGCGCGTCGGTCAGCATCGCGTCCGACGGCGCGGTATGCAGCAGGTTCGCCCGGCAGTCCTCGCCGCGCAGCCGGTCGGCCGTCGACTCCGCGTTCAGCACGAGCGCCCTGTCGCCGGCGATGTCGGCCAGCTTCACCGTGGTGTCGGCGTCGGCCATCACCACGATCCACCAGATCCCGGCGTCCAGCAGCTTCCGCATCTCCGCCTCGGCCGTCTCCGGCGCGGCGACGACCGTCTCGGTGGTGAACTTCTGCTGCATGAAGCTGCCGGTCGTGGCGTTGTCCGCCGTCCCGAGCGCCGCCCCGGCGAAGCCGATGTCCTCCGGCGGCAGATCCAGCCTCGAGATCGGCATCGGCCCCGGCGCGTCCACGCGGAGCACCGCGGCCCGATACTCCGTCTCGGCCGCCGCCCATGTCGCCGAGCAAACGAGGGCGGAGGCGAGCAGCCATCCACTCTGTTTCATTCCCTTCCTCCCGGCCCCATAGAAGCACAGCGGTCCGGCAGGTTAAGGAGAATCTTTTGATAAGACTCTCATAAGCCAATGATTCCAGCCGCTCTCATACTTTTGGCGGACAGCGGCCGTCAGGGCGACGGAGGCCCCGGCTCCGGCGTGCAGGCCCGCGCCTGCATGAGCCCGAGCCCGAAGGTCCGGTCCCGCCCCGGCTTGCCGAGATCGCGCGCCGAGCCGGCCAGCCAGGCCATCGCCGTCGCGCTGTCCCTGACCCGGCCGGCGCTCCGCGCCGCGGCGATCTCCACGGTCACGAAGGG
>NZ_CALLYO010000424.1 GCF_937858865.1 uncultured Amaricoccus sp.
CTTGGCCTGCGGGAAGGAGGGAGGCGTAGAGGTCGGCGTAGGCGGCGGCGCTGCGGTCCCAGGAGACGTCGGCCTTCATGCCCTGGCGCTGGATCGCGCTCCAGGCCGCCTTGTCGCGCATCAGTGCGGCGGCGCGGCGGATGGCGCCGGCGAGGGGGGCGGCGTCGACGGGGGTGAACTGGAAGCCGGTGGCGGCGCCGGCGTTGAGCGCGGCGACGTTGGCGTCGATCACGGTGTCGGCGAGGCCGCCGGTGCGGGCGACGATGGGGACGCAGCCGTAGCGCAGGCCGTAGAGCTGGGTCAGGCCGCAGGGCTCGAAGCGCGAGGGGATGAGGATGGCGTCGCCGCCGGCCTGCATCAGGTGGGCGAGCGGCTCGTCGTAGCCGAGGACGGCGCCGACCCGGCCGGGGAACTCGGCGGCGAGCGAGCGGAAGGTATGCTCGAGGCCGGGCTCGCCGGTGCCGAGGACGGCGAGGCGGTGGCCGGCGCGGACGATGTCCTCCGCCGTGATCCAGGCGAGCAGGTCGATGCCCTTCTGCCAGGTGAGCCGGCTGACCAGCACGAAGAGCGGCGAGTCGTCGTTGTGCAGGCCGAAGCGGCCGGCGAGCGCGGTGCGGTTGGCGGCGCGGGCCTGCAGCCTGCGGGCGGTGTAGGCGGCCGGGATGAAGCGGTCGGTCTCCGGGTTCCAGACCTCGGTGTCGATGCCGTTGACGATGCCGTGCAGCACGTCGGCGCGGGCCGCGATCAGGCCGTCGAGGCCCATGCCGTAGGCCGGGGTCTTGATCTCCTCGGCGTAGGTCGGGCTGACGGTGGTGATCGCCGAGGCGTTGGCGATGCCGGCCTTGAGGTAGCCGACCCCGCCGTAGAACTCGACCCCGTCGAGGCCGGCCGCCTGCGGCGGCAGCTCGAGCGCGCCGAAGACCGAGGGCGGGAAGCCGCCCTGGAAGGCGATGTTGTGGATCGTCATCACCGAGGGCCGCGGCACGCCGTAGAAGCGCAGGTAGGCCGGCGCGAGGCCGGCCTGCCAGTCGTGGGCGTGCACGAGGTCGGGCAGGAACTCCGGCACGAGGCCCATGGCGATGTCGACGGCGGCGCGGCCGAGGGCGCCGAAGCGGCGCCAGTTGTCCGGGTGGTCGCGGCCGGAGGGATCGCCGTAGGGGCCGCCGGGGCGGTCGTAGAGCGGCGGGCTGTCGATCACGACGAGCTCGAGCCCGGCGACCGTCGCGGCGAGCAGCCGCGCCGGCACGCCGAGCAGCGCCTGATACTCGTGCAGGAGCCGGGTCTCGCCGAGCCGCGCCATCACCGCCGGATAGCCGGGCAGGAGCGTGCGGACCTCGATGCCGCGGCGGGCGAGCGCCGGCGGCAGCGCGCCGGCGACGTCGGCGAGGCCGCCGGTCTTGACGAGCGGATAGGCCTCGGAGGCGACGGAGAGAACCCGCATCAGAAAGCTCCGGACATCAGGACGCCACGACGGTTCGGTGCTCGCGGGGCGCTCCCGCCTTGCCGGATTTGACCGTCGGCAAATCCGGCCGCGGCCGCCCCTGCGGGGG
>NZ_CALLYO010000425.1 GCF_937858865.1 uncultured Amaricoccus sp.
TGGCGTGGTTATAGAGGGGTCCGGCCCGAGCGCAAGTCGCTCCTGTCACGGGAGCCGCACGATTGATGGGACGAGGCGACGCGGCCAGGATGGCAGTGTGAACGCGCGTTTGAAGGACGTGATGGGTGAAGCCGAGACCAAGCTTGCGCCGGAGGCGCAGGAGCGGCTCGTGGAGATCATCGAGAGCTTCGTAGCGAGCTGGGGAACCGGCGGCAACTTCAGCGCCGATGAGATGGCCCGGCTGCGCGAGATCGACGCCGAGCCGTTCGAGGCGGCAGGCCCTGCCGAGGTCGGGGAGTTTTTCCGCCAGCGTGGCTGAAGTCGTCTTCTCGGCGCGTGCCCTCGCCAGCCTGCGCCGGGTCAGGACGTACCTCTTGCAGCGAAACCCCGCTGCGGCGACGCGGGTGATAGCCGAGATCGAGCGGGCATGCGCCCTGATCGGCGACTATCCGCAAATGGGCCCCGCCATTTCAGGAACCGGGCTGCGCCGGCATGTGACGCGGCACGATCGCTATCGGGCGATCTACCGCGTGGAGGGCGGCTCGTCGAGGTGCGGGATGTCATGCACCCGCGTCGCGACGGCTAGGGAGCCCTCCCCGGAGGGCTGGCGAGACTGAAGGTCAGGCGCGCTTGTAGCCCTTGAGCTTGAAGGCGAGCAGGATGAGGTCGATGCCGAAGATGATGGCGAAGGTCGCGATCATCCAGACCACCGCCAGCGCCGCCGAGGCGGGGCGGGTGAACATCAGGATGCCGAAGAGGATGGCGATGGCGCCGGAGAGGATGAGGAACCATTCGCCCTCGATCTCCTTGCGGAGCTGGATGGCGCCGACGATCGCCATGGCGCCGATGGCGATCGACCAGATGGCGATGAAGATGAGCAGGATGCCGGCGGTGAGGGCCGGGGCGAGGAAGGCGATGAGGCCGGCGGCGATGCCGAGCAGGCCGGTGATGGCGAGCCACCAGCGGCTGCCGGTCGACGCGCCGCTGCCGACGATGCCGGCCCAGAGCGAGAAGATGCCGTCGGCGAGCGTATAGGCGCCCCAGAGGAAGACGAGGGAGAGGCCGGCGACCGCCGGCATGAAGAGCGCGAGCAGGCCGAAGACCACCGCGGCGATGCCGCGGAGCAGCACCAGCCACCAGTATTCGGCCATGTGTCGCAGCAGCGGGCGGGAGGCGAGATCATCGAGCGCGTGGCTCATGGAGCTTTACCTTTTCGTCACAATCCCCTGAAGTCCATCCTATAGCGGACGGCCGGCGGTGGGAAGATGCGCGACGTGGTGGTGGAGCTCGCTGGCGTGTCCGGCATGTTCGAGGCGCCGCCCGGCGATCCGGAGGCACCCGGCTTCGCCTTCGCGAGCGGGGTCGAGCGGGTGCTGGCGGCGGCGGGGACGCTGACGGCGGCGGAGCGCCGGGCGGCGCGGCTGGTGGACCGCCTCATGGTCGGGGTCGCGATCAATATCGGCAAGGAGCCGCCGTTCTCGCTCGACGAGCGCGTGGCGCGCTATGCGGCGGTGCGGCGTGGCGACATCGGGCTGCGGCTGGCGGCGCTGCGGCGGGAGGGGCTGCAGACGCTGGCGCTCGCCGGCGGCTTCATCGTGGTCTGCGTCGTCGTCTGGGGCGCGATCGAGCTCCTGCTCGGAGAGGGGCTGCTGAAGGCGCTGGCGCGCGACGGGGTGGTGATCGCGGCGTGGGTCGCGCTGTGGCGGCCGCTCGACCTGCTGCTCTTCGACACCTGGCTGCTCGGGCGCGAGCGGCGCATCCTGGCGGCGGTGGCGGCGATGCCGGTGGTGGTCGAGGCGGCCGGCTGAGGCCTCAGGCGAGGCGCAGGCTGGCGGCGCCGGCGAGGATCAGGGCGGCGCAGGCGAGACGGACGGGGCCGATGCGCTCGCCGAGGACGAGGCCGGCGATCGCCATGCCGAAGAGGATCGAGGTCTCGCGCAGCGCCGCGACCATGGCGACCGGCGCGTGGGTCATCGCCCAGAGGGCGAGGCCGTAGGAGCCGAGGTTGCCGGCGCCGCCGACGAGGCCGAGCCGCCAGTCGCGGCGGAGGGCGGCGAGGAGCGTCCGGCGGCGGGCGAGGAGCGCCCAGGCGACGAGGGGCAGCGCGTTGAGCAGGAAGAGCCACATGGCGTAGGCGACGGGCGCGCCGGAGAGGCGGACGCCGGCGCCGTCGATCAGCGTGTAGCTCGCGATCACCGCGGCGTTGCCCACGGCGATGAGCGTGCCCTTGCGCGAGGCCCGGCCGCGCCAGGCGAGGGCCATGCCGAAGACGCCGCCGGAAATGAGCGCGATGCCGGCCCAGGCGGCGGGGGAGAGGTGCTCGCCGAGGAAGAGGACGCCGAAGCTGGCGACGAGGGCCGGGGCGAGGCCGCGCATCAGCGGATAGGCCTGGCTCATGTCGGTGGCCTTGTAGGCGCCGGCGACGAGGGCGAAGTAAAGGACCTGGACGACGGCGGAGGTGGCGATGAAGGGCCAGGCGGCGGGGGCGGGAAGGGGAAGGGCGGCGAGGAAGGGCAGGGCGATGAGGCCGGAGGCGGCGGCGACGAGGACGGTCGAGAGCAGCTTGTCGGCGCCGCCCTTGACGACGGCGTTCCAGGTGGCGTGCAGCGCCGCCCCGAGGAGGACGGCCGCGAAGACGGTGAGGGACATGGCGCTCCGGGCGCGGGGGGCGTGGCCTTCCGCCTCTACGGCAAGCCGGGGGGCGGCGCCAGCCGGCGCGCGCGGGGGCGCTCGCGATGGTTGAAGGCGGGCGGCGCGGCGCGGCATCCTCGGCCGGTGCGGGGCCTGGAGCGGGCATGGCGGCGGCGGGACGGGCAGGGCGGGCGGCGGAGTTCCTCGCGCTCTATCTCTGCGCGCCGCTGGCGATGGCGCTGGCGATGCCGCCGGACTGGCTCTGGCCGGTCTTCCTCGGGGTGACGCTGGCGGCGCTGGTGCTGCTGGCGCTGACGCCGGGCTTCGCCTGGCGCGAACTCGTGGCCGGCGGGGTGGACTGGGGGCAGCTGGCGCTGGTGGCGGTGCTGACGGCGACGGCGGCCGGGATCCTCGTCTGGCTGCTGGTGCCGGGGCAGGCCCTGGCGCTGCCGCGGCGGGCGCCGGGCTTCTGGCTGGCGCTGATGCTGCTCTATCCGCTCCTGTCGGCGCTGCCGCAGGAGCTGGTCTTCCGGGCGCTCTTCTTCCGCCGCTACGGGGTGCTCTTTCCCGGCGGGCTCGGCGTGGCGGTCAATGCGCTCGGCTTCGGACTCGCGCATCTCATGTTCTGGAACTGGGTCGCGGCGGTGCTGACGGTGGCGGGCGGGGTGATCTTCGCCCGGGGGTACCTCAGGCGAGGGTTCCTGCACGCGGTGCTGCTGCATGCGGTGGCGGGCGGGATCATCTTCACCAGCGGGCTCGGGATGTTCTTCTACCACGGCGCGGTG
>NZ_CALLYO010000426.1 GCF_937858865.1 uncultured Amaricoccus sp.
CCGCCATGCCGGCAAAGGTCAAAACCGCCCGGGCCGGTTCACAGGGCAATCGGGCGAGGCCGCAAGGACGAGCGGGACGGGCGCCCGGGCAGCGGGAATCAGGATTTCGCGCGCGAAACTATAGGTATCTCATTGATATTGAAGGGATTCGTCGGGTTAAAACTTCGTTACTCGCCCCGCGAACGCCTGCCGTCACCCTTCGGGGCGAGGCTGTCGCGGGCGCCCCTCGGGGCGGATGGCCGCGGGCCTTCGGGCGCCGAGGTGATCGATCAAGGCCTTTTGAGCGGTCGCCTCAGGCCGGTTCCCGCCGGACGACGCGCCGTGCGGCGGCGGAAAAATCATTTGTGTTTTTGCCGGCTGCTGAATAATGTTGCGCTTCGGATCGGTTGCATGGCGATCGCATCCTACTCGTATTCGTCGCAAGCTCGCGGCATCGCAAGGCGGCCGCAGTCGTCTTTCGCGATCCCGGCATTCCTGCGGCACCGGCGTTCGCGCCATTTCTGATCGACCCGGGCCGGCGGCCCGGACACAAGTGGGCCCGGGAGCAGATCTCTTGCTGGCCGGGCCGGAGAAGAACCGCGGTGAAGCGCGCAGGATCTCTACCGATCACGAGAGGCGGCCCCGAAGGCGGGCCTTCCCTTCCGGCGGATCTCCGCGCTTCGGCACCCCCCAAGGCAACGCAGGGAGCGGACGGCTCGCAGGCCGGGCGCTTCGCGCGCGTTCACGAAAGACACCATGACAAAGAAAATGCTGATCGACGCCACCCATGCGGAAGAGACCCGCGTGGTGGTGGTGGACGGAACCCGTGTCGAGGAATTCGACTTTGAGTCGCTGAACAAGCGGCAGCTCGCCGGCAACATCTATCTCGCCAAGGTCACGCGGGTCGAGCCGTCGCTGCAGGCGGCATTCGTCGACTACGGCGGGAACCGGCACGGGTTCCTCGCCTTCTCGGAAATCCATCCCGACTACTACCAGATCCCCAAGGCCGACCGCGAGGCGCTGATCGCCGAGGAGGCCGAGCTCGCGCGCGAGGCCGAGGAGGAGGCGTCGCGGGAGAAGCCGAAGGCGCGCGGCCGCAGCCGGAGCCGGCGGCGCGCGCAGCCGGCGGCGGAGGGCGCGGCGAACGGCGCCGACGCGGTCGTCGCCGCGCTTACGCGCCACCTGGAAAATGCCCGCGACGCACCCAAGGAGGAGCTGACGGCCGGCTCGGAGGGGCTGGAGGACGTGCCGCCCCCCTCGGCGGCCGCCGGCGACATCGACATCTTCGTGCCGGAGGAGCCGGCGGAGAGGGCCGGGGCGGAAGCCGCCGAGGAGGCCGCGGAGGCGCAGGAGGACTCCCACGACGAGGAGACCCCCGAGGGCTACGAGGCCGTGGGCGGCGACGACGCGGCCGAGGAGCGCGCCGCCCCGCGCGTCCGGCCGAAGGCGCGGCGGTACAAGATCCAGGAGGTGGTGAAGGTCCGCCAGATCATGCTGGTGCAGGTCGTGAAGGAGGAGCGCGGCAACAAGGGCGCGGCGCTGACGACCTATCTCAGCCTGGCCGGGCGCTATTGCGTGCTGATGCCGAACACGGCGCGGGGCGGCGGGATCAGCCGGAAGATCACCAACGCGACGGACCGCAAGAAGCTGAAGGAGATCTCCTCCTCGATCACCGTGCCGGAGGGGGCGGGGCTCATCATCCGCACGGCGGGGGCGAGCCGGACCAAGACGGAGATCAAGCGGGACTACGAGTATCTGCTGCGCCAGTGGGAGCAGATCCGCGACCTGACGCTGAAGTCGATCGCGCCGGCGCCGATCTACGAGGAGGGAAGCCTGATCAAGCGGGTGATCCGCGACCTCTACAGCCGCGAGATGGACGAGATCCTCGTCGACGGCGAGCGCGGGTATCGCGAGGCCAAGGACTACATGAAGATGCTCATGCCTTCGCACGCGAAGAACGTGAAGCATTACGCCGACGTGCTGCCGCTTTTCTCGCGCTTCCAGGTCGAGAGCTACCTGAGCGCGATGTTCAACCCGGTGGTGCAGCTGAAGTCGGGCGGCTACATCGTCATCGACGTCACCGAGGCGCTGGTCGCCATCGACGTGAACTCGGGGCGGGCGACGCGCGAGGCCTCGATCGAGGAGACCGCGCTCAAGACCAACATGGAGGCAGCCGAGGAGGCGGCGCGGCAGATGCGGCTGCGCGACCTCGCCGGGCTCATCGTCATTGACTTCATCGACATGGAGGATCGGCGCAACAACGCCGCGGTCGAGAAGCGGCTGAAGGAGAAGCTGAAGACCGACCGGGCGCGGATCCAGGTCGGGCGGATCAGTCCGTTCGGCCTCCTCGAGATGAGCCGGCAGCGGCTCAGGCCGGGGATGATCGAGGCGACCACGAAAGCCTGCCCGCATTGCCACGGCACCGGGCGGGTGCGGTCGGACGACTCGATGGCGCTGGCGCTGCTCAGGGAGATCGAGGAGGAGGGGGTCAAGCAGCGGTCGAAGGAGGTGCTGATCGTGGCGCCGGTCGAGATCGCCAACTACCTGCTCAACCAGAAGCGCGAGCATGTCGCGATGATCGAGACCCGCTTCGGGCTCTCGGTCCGGGTGGAGGGCGATCCGTCGCTGATCAGCCCCGACTACCGGGTCGAGCGGTTCAAGACCGCCTCGCGGATCATCCCGGCGCCGGGGAACCTGAATCTGCCGACGGTCGCCTATCCGGAGGAGACCGAGGTGGAGGCGGCCGAGGAGGAAGAGGAGGTCGCGACCGAGGCCGGGCAGGGCGAGAAGCAGTCGGGCAAGCGCAAGCGGCGGCGGCGGCGGCGCGGCGGCAAGGGCAGCCAGGAGAACGGCCATCACGTCGAGGAGGGCGCCGAGGAGGTAGCGGAAGCCGAGACGGAGGCCGCCGCGGAGCCGGAGGCCCTGGTGGCGGAAGCCGTGGCGGCCTCCGAAGCGGATGGAGCAGAGGCCGAGGCGGAAGAAGCCGTCGCGGCGGTCGCCGAGGCGGCGGCGCCGGAAGCTGAGGCGGCGCCGAAGAAGTCGCGCGCCCGCTCGCGCGGGGGGCGGAGCAAGGCGAAGCCGGAGGAGGTGGCGGCGGAGCCGGCGCCGGTGCCCGCGGCGGTGGAGATCATCGATCTCGGCGAGGCGACGGAGCCGGAAATCGTCGAGGTCCCGGAAGCCGAGGCGCCGCAGCGGCCGCGCCGGGAGCGGGTGCGCAAGCCGGTGACGGCAGTGTTGGCCGAGGTCATCTCGGACGCGGTGGCCGCGATCAAGCCGGAGTCGCGCGAGGCCGAGGAGGAGCCGGCGGAGCCGGCTGCGGAACCGGAGGACACGCCCGAAGCGGCGGAGGCTGGGCCGGCGGAGGCTGGGCCGGCTGAACCCGAGGCCGTTGCGGCGCCGGAGCCCGAGCCCGAGGGGCGAGAGAGCGCTCCGAAGCGGC
>NZ_CALLYO010000427.1 GCF_937858865.1 uncultured Amaricoccus sp.
AGAGGATTTCGCGCGCGAAACCATAGGTATCCCTTTGATCCTGAAGGGATTCGCCGGGTTAAAACTTCGTGAAGGCCCTCCCGCAACCTTTCAGGTGGCCCGGGCGGGCCATGCCAGGGGCGATCGGGAACGCCGGCCGATCACGCCTGCGTGCCCCTCGGTTGCGCCGGACCGTGGAGCCGGCCACGATGCGGGCGGTCCGCTGGCGGAGAGAGACATGCCTGCAATCCTGTCGCGCCTTGCGGGCGCGGTGGCCTTCCTCTTCCTCCCCGGCGTGCTGGCGGCGGCGCCGCTCGACGGGGTCACGAGCTTCACGCTGCCGAACGGGCTCGTCGGCGTGGTGATCGAGGACCACCGGGCGCCGGTCGTCACCAACATGGTCTGGTACCGGGTCGGCGGCGCCGACGATCCGGCCGGCCATTCCGGCCTCGCGCACTTCCTCGAGCACCTGATGTTCAAGGGCACCGCGACGCTCGGCGACGGCGAGTTCAGCCGCGTGGTGGCGGAGAACGGCGGCGAGGAGAACGCCTATACCTCGGCCGACCATACCGCCTACTTCCAGACCATCGCCGCCGATAGGCTCGACCTGGTGATGGGGATGGAGGCCGACCGGATGACCGGGCTCGACCCGGGCGAGGCGACCGTCCTCTCCGAGCGCGACGTCGTCGCCGAGGAGCGCCGGCAGCGGGCGGAGAACCGGCCGGACGGGCTCTTCATCGAGCAGATGGGCGCGGCGCTCTACGTGAATTCCCCCTACGGCCGGCCGGTGATCGGCTGGCCGCAGGAGATCGCCGCCCTCACCCGCGCGGCGGCGATGGACTTCTACCGCCGGCACTATGCCCCCAACAACGCCATCCTCGTCGTGGCCGGCGACGTGGCGCCGGAGGAGGTGGAGCGGCTGGCCGAAGCGCATTTCGGGCCGATCCCGGCCTCGCCGGCGATCGCGCCGCGCGAGCGGCCGCAGGAGCCGCCGGCGGTGGCGGCGCGGCGGGTGACGATGCAGGATGCGCGCGTGAGCGAGCCCTACGTCGTGCGGAGCTACCTCGCGCCGCCGCGCCGGGCGGGCGACCAGGCGCGGGCGGCGGCGCTGAGCGTGCTCGCCGAGCTGCTCGGCGGATCGGAGGCGACCTCGGTCATGGCCCGCGAGCTGGTGATGGGCGACGGGATCGCGCTCGACGCCGGGGCGGACTATTCCGCCATCGGCGTCGACACCCAGAGCTTCGGGCTCTACGTCGTGCCGCGGCCCGGGGTCGGGCTCGCGCGGGCCGAGGCGGAGCTCGACGCGCTGCTCGCCCGCTTCGTCGACCGGGGCCCGGACCCCGACGACCTGGCGCGGCTCAAGCTGCAGATGCGCGCCGAGGAGACCTATGCCCTCGACCGCCGGCAGGGCCGGGCGCACCGGATCGGCGCCGCGCTCGCCAGCGGCCTGACGCTCGAGGACGTCGGCGCCTGGCCCGATGCGCTGCAGGCGGTGACCCCGGCCGACGTCCAGGCGGCGGCGAAGGCCCTGTTCCGGCCGGAAGCCTCGGTGACCGGGTGGCTGACCGGCGTGGCGGCGGACCTGCCCGCGCCTGCTGCCGCGCCCGCTGCCGCCCCCGCTGCCGATGCCGGCGGCGACCTGCCGGGAGCCGTCCGGTGAGGCGGCTGGCGGCGGCCGCCCTCGTCGCGCTCGGGCTGGCCGGGCCGGCGGCGGCGGAGATCGAGATCCAGCGCGTCACCTCTCCCGGCGGCATCACCGCCTGGCTCTACGAGGAGCATTCGCTGCCGATGCTCAACATCGAGGCGAGCTTCCAGGGCGGGGCGGCGCTCGACCCGCCGGGCAAGGCCGGCGCGGCGCGCATGATGGCGGCCCTGCTCACCGAGGGGGCCGGCGAGCGCGACGCGACCGCCTTCGCCGAGGCGACCGAGGCGCTGGCGGCGGGGATCGGCATCCGCGCGGGCAGCGATTCCGTCGCCGTCTCGGCGCGCATGCTGACCGAGAACCGCGACGCGGCGCTCGAGCTCCTCCGGAGCGCGCTCCTCGAGCCGCGCTTCGACCCCGAGGCGGTGGAGCGGGTGCGCCAGCAGCTGCTCTCCGCCGCGCGCGATGCCGAGAGCGATCCCAACGCCATCGCCGGCCGCGCCTTCTACGGCGACGCCTTCCCCGGCCATCCCTACGCCGCGCCGACCGACGGCACGGTGGAGAGCATCGCCGGGCTCGACCTCGCCGACCTCGGCGCCGCGCGCGAGGCGACGCTGGCCCGGGACCGGCTGCGGCTCGCCGTGGTCGGCGACATCAGCGCGGGCGAGCTCGGGCCGCTGCTCGACCAGGTCTTCGGCGGCCTGCCCGCCGCCGGCCCGCCGCTGCCGCCGGTCGCCGAGCCGCACACCCCCGGCACGACGCGGGTGATCGACTTCGACATCCCGCAGTCGGTCGTGCTCTTCGGCCAGCCCGGCATCGCCCGGAGCGACCCGGACTTCATCCCCGCCTACGTCATGGACCACATGCTCGGCGGCGGCGGCTTCGGCTCGCGGCTGATGCAGGAGGTGCGCGACAAGCGCGGGCTGACCTACGGCATCAGCACCTGGCTCGCTTCCGGCGACTTCGGCTGGCTCTACATGGGCGGCTTCTCGACCGCCAACGCCCGCGCCGGCGAGGCGATCGACCTCGTGCGGGCGGAATGGCGGCGCATGGCCGAGCAGGGCGTCTCGCCCGAGGAGCTCGAGGCGGCGAAGCGCTACCTGACCGGCGCCTATCCGCTGCGCTTCGACGGCAACGGGCAGATCGCCGGGGAGCTGCTCGGGCTCCAGGTCGCCGGACTCGGGCCGGAGTATGTCAACGAGCGCAACGCCCTCGTCGAGGCGGTGACCGTCGAGGACGTGGCCCGCGTCGCCCGCCGCATCCTCCGCCCCGAGGCGCTCACCTTCGTCATCGTCGGCCGGCCGGAGGGGCTCGCGGCGGCGAATTAACCATTAACCGGTGGCGCGGCGGCCGTCGCGGTGCTAGACCTTGGGGTATGAACGTCGAGGCCCCCAAGATACGCCGCCCGATCCGCCAGCTCGACGCCGCCGCGGCGAACCGCATCGCGGCGGGCGAGGTGGTGGAGCGCCCGGCCTCGGCGGTGAAGGAGCTGATCGAGAACGCCCTCGACGCCGGGGCGCGGCGCATCGAGGTCGCCTATGCCGACGGCGGCAAGCGGCTCCTCCGGGTGCAGGACGACGGCCACGGCATCCCGGCGGACGAGCTGCTGCTCGCCCTCGACCGCCACGCCACCTCGAAGATCGACGGCACCGACCTCACCCGCATACTGACCTTCGGCTTCCGCGGCGAGGCGCTGCCCTCGCTCGGCGCCGTCGGCCGCCTCACCGTCACCTCCCGCGCCGCCGGGGCGGGGGAGGCCGCCTCGGTCACCGTCCGCGCCGGCGCGGCGTCGGGGCTGCGGCCGGCCTCGCTCGGGCGCGGGACGGTGGTGGAGCTCGAGGGCCTGTTCAGCGCCACCCCCGCCCGGCTCAAGTTCCTGCGCAGCGACCGCGCCGAGGCGCAGGCGATCGGCGAGACCGTCCGGCGCCTCGCCATGGCGGCGCCCGGCGTCGCCTTCACCCTCACCGACCGCAGCGACCCCGAGGCCCCGCGCGAGCTCCTCCGCCTCGACCCCGAGCCGGGCGAGCTCTTCGCCGGCCTCGGCCCGCGGCTGCGGGCGCTGCTCGGCCCCGACTTCCTCGCCAATGCGCTGGCCATCGACGCCGAGCGCGACGGGCTGCACCTCGGCGGCTTCGCCGCGCTCCCGACCTTCTCCCGCGGGGCGGCGGTGGCGCAGCACCTCTTCGTCAACGGCCGGCCGGTGCGGGACAAGCTGCTGCTCGGCGCGCTGCGCGCCGCCTATGCCGACCTCCTCGCCCGCGACCGCCACCCGGCCGCCGCGCTCTTCCTCAGCTGCGAGCCGGCCGTCGTCGACGTGAACGTCCATCCGGCCAAGGCCGAGGTCCGCTTCCGCGACCCGGGCCTGGTGCGCGGCCTCGTCGTCGGCGCGCTGCGCCAGGCGCTCGCCGGCGCCGGCCACCGCGGCGCCGGCACCACCGGCGGCGCCATGCTCGGCGCCTTCCGCGCTCCGCAGCCGCTCCCGCCCGCCGTCGAGCGCGCCCTCTGGGCCCCGGCGCGCGCTCCCGAGCCCGGCTTCGCCGAAGCGGCCGCCGGCTGGGCCGCCGCGCGCGTGGAGCCCGAGCCCGGGCAGGACCCGGCCGGCCTGCCGCTCGGCGTCGCCCGGGCGCAGGTGCACGAGACCTACGTCATCGCCCAGACCGCCGACGGCATCGTCATCGTCGACCAGCACGCCGCCCACGAGCGCCTGGTCTACGAGCGCCTGAAGGCGGCCCGCGCGGCCAGCGGCGTCCCCGGCCAGCTCCTGCTCATCCCCGAGGTGGTGGAGCTCGACGCCGCCGCCGCGGCCCGCCTCCTCGACGCCGCCCCCGAGCTCGCCCGCCTCGGGCTCGCGCTCGAGCCCTTCGGCGGCACGGCCGTCTGCCTGCGCGAGACCCCGGCGCTCCTCGGCGAGGTCGACGGCGCCCGGCTGCTGCGCGACGTCGCCGACGCGCTGGCGGCGGACGAGGGCCGCGGCCTCGAGGCCCGGATCGACGCCGTCCTCTCCAGCATGGCCTGCCACGGCTCGGTGCGCGCCGGCCGGCAGATGCGGGCGGAGGAGATGAACGCGCTCCTCCGCGCCATGGAGGCGACCCCGCACTCCGGCCAGTGCAACCACGGCCGCCCGACCTACGTCGAGCTGAGGCTCGCCGACATCGAGCGGCTCTTCGGGCGCCGGTGATGGTCAGGTGATGATCAGGTGATGATCACGGTCGGCCAGCTCCAGATCGCCCTCGACGACCCGCGGCTCTGGGCCGCGGCGGCGGCGCTCGCGCTCTTTCTCGTCCTCCTCCAGGCCGTCCGCCGCCAGGGGCGGGCGGTCGAGCCGCTCGCCCGCCACCTCGCCGACCTCGACGGCGCCGTCCGCGCCCTCAACGACGGCCAGCAGCAGCTGCACGGCGGCGTCACCCACGTCGCCGAGGCGCAGGCGGCGGCGCAGGCCCGCCTCGCCCAGTCGCTCGAGGCCCGCCTCGCCGCCGTCACCCAGGCCATGGGCGAGAGCCTCAACACCAGCGCGCTCAGGACCGCCCGCTCGCTCGGCGACCTGCAGCAGCGGCTCGAGACCATCGACCGGGCGCAGACCAAGATCGAGAAGCTCTCCGGCGACGTCCTCGGCCTGCAGGACATCCTCTCCAACAAGCAGACCCGCGGCGCCTTCGGCGAGATCCAGCTGCGCGAGATCGTCACCCGCGCCCTGCCGCCCAACGTCGTCACCTTCCAGGCCACCCTCTCGAACGGAACCCGCGCCGACTGCCTGATCGAGCTGCCGCAGCCGCCCGGCCCGATCGTCATCGACGCCAAGTTCCCGCTCGAGGCCTACGAGGCGCTGCGCGCCGCCAAGACCCCGCAGGACACCCAGGCCGCCCAGCGCATGATGCGCGGCGCCGTCCGCGCCCACATGCGCGCCATCGCCGAGAAGTACGTGATCGAGGGCGAGACCGCCGAGGGCGCGCTGATGTTCCTGCCCTCCGAGGCGGTCTATGCCGAGCTGCACGCGAACTTCGGCGACCTGGTGCGCGAAGGGTTCGACCTCCGGGTCTGGATCGTCTCGCCGACGACCTGCATGGCCACCCTCCACACGCTGCGCGCCGTCCTCAAGGACGCGCGCCTGCGTGCCGAGGCGCACGCCATCCGCCGCGAGCTCGGCCTGCTGCACCGCGACGTGGAGCGGCTCTCCTCGCGCGTCGGCAACCTCGACCGCCACTTCTCCCAGGCGCAGAAGGACCTCGAGGAGATCCGCATCTCCGCCGACAAGGCCGGCGCCCGCTCGCGCCGGCTCGAGGCGATCGACTTCGCCGACAGCCCGCCCGAGCCGGCCGCCGTGGTCGACCTGCCCCGCGCCCGCGAGAACTGACCCGCCCGCGCGAGGGGCACCCGCCGGAGCGGCCGCTTGATACGGATCAATGCAGGGACCGTGCGCGGCGCCGTATCCGGAAGGCGCACACGTTCGGGAAGGGCAATGACCGGCCGGCTTCGTCATATCGTCAGGCACGACGCCCGGCCGGTGCACGGCGCGGCGTGCGGCGGGAATCGGCGGCGACGGCATCGCGGCCCCTCCCCCATTGACGCCGCAGGGGCATGCCAACCACGTACCCGTCATTCACAGCAAGAGGAGGCTCCGGTGCTTCGCACACTCGCGTCCCTTCCAGCCATCGCCGCAATCGCTCTCGCGCTGCCGGCCCTTGCCGACGACGCCGAGCTGCGCGCGACGGCGAAGGACTTCTTCGAGACCATCCCGCTCAACCCGCCCGAGCTGAACGGCAACGTGATGACCCGCGCCCGGGTCGATCTCGGGGCCATGCTCTTCTTCGATCCGCGGCTGTCGCGCTCGAACGTCTTCTCCTGCAACTCCTGCCACAACGTCGGCATGGGCGGGGTCGACGCGCTCGAGACCTCGATCGGCCACGGCTGGCAGAAGGGCCCGCGCAACTCGCCGACCGTCTTCAACTCGGTCTTCAACATCGCCCAGTTCTGGGACGGCCGCGCCGCCGACCTCGCCGAGCAGGC
>NZ_CALLYO010000428.1 GCF_937858865.1 uncultured Amaricoccus sp.
AGCAGTTCCTTCATCGCCGACATGTCGAGCATCTGGTCGGCGACGATCCGCTTCAGCTTGCGTTCTCCGCCTCGAGCTCGCGCAGCCGCTTGGCGTCACTCGCCTCCAACTTCCACATCATCCGCCCCGAGAAATTTCGGGTCATCGGGTAGACGGGGTATAACGCGCCTGATCCTGCGGGCATGGCGTCCTTCGCGGGGGTCTCTCCGGGAACCCCGCACGGGGGCGTCAACATGTCACAGATGCAGCAAAGGATCTGATTGAAGACTTGCAAAAACCCGCAGGAATGCGCCAATGACCGCAGCGGCGGCCGGCTCGGAGCGGCCGTGAGCCACACCGGACGGGGGCAGACAGACGATGCGCGACGCACTCAAGATTGCGGTCTGGGGGGTGCTCGCCCTCCTCTTCGCGATAGCCGCCAACTGGGGCGAGGACGCCGTCTACCGGGCGCACGCGCTGATCCTGCTGGCGGTGGCGGCGGCGCTCTTCCTCTGGTCGATCCGCACCGCGGGCGCGCCGGTCGCCACGGCGGGCGCCGCGCCGGCCGGATACATGGACGGCGTGGTCCGCGCCGGCGTGATCGCCACCACCTTCTGGGCCGTCGTCGGCTTCCTCGCCGGCACCTACGTCGCCTTCCAGCTCGCCTTCCCGGTGCTGAACTGGGATCTGCCCTGGACGAGCTTCGGCCGCCTCCGCCCGCTCCACACCTCGGCCGTCATCTTCGCCTTCGGCGGCAACGCCCTGATCGCGACCAGCTTCTACGTGGTGCAGCGCACCTGCGCCACCCGCCTCTGGGGCGGCAACGCGGCCTGGTTCGTCTTCTGGGGCTACAACCTCTTCATCGTGCTGGCGGCCACCGGCTACGTGCTGGGCTCGACCCAGAGCAAGGAATACGCCGAGCCGGAATGGTACGCCGACCTCTGGCTGACGATCGTCTGGGTCGTCTACCTCGCGGTCTTCCTCGGGACGGTCATCCGCCGCAAGGAGCCGCACATCTACGTGGCGAACTGGTTCTACCTGAGCTTCATCGTCACCATCGCGATGCTGCACGTCATCAACAACCTGGCGGTGCCGGTGTCGATCTGGTCCTCGCATTCGGTCGTTCTCTGGCCGGGGGTGCAGGGGGCGATGGTGCAGTGGTGGTACGGCCACAACGCGGTCGCCTTCTTCCTGACCGTGCCGTTCCTGGCGATGATGTACTATTTCGTCCCGAAGCAGGCGGACCGGCCGATCTATTCCTACCGGCTCTCGATCGTGCACTTCTGGTCGCTGATCTTCCTCTACATCTGGGCCGGCCCGCACCACCTGCACTATACCGCCCTGCCCGACTGGGCGCAGATCCTCGGCATGGTCTTCTCGATCGTGCTCTGGATGCCGTCCTGGGGCGGGATGATCAACGGCCTGATGACGCTGCAGGGCGCCTGGGACAAGCTCCGCACCGACCCGATCCTCCGGATGCTCGTGGTCGCGGTCGGCTTCTACGCCATGGCGACCTTCGAGGGGCCGATGATGTCGATCCGCTCGGTCAACTCGCTCAGCCACTATACCGAGTGGACGATCGGCCACGTGCATTCCGGCGCGCTCGGCTGGAACGGGATGATCACCTTCGGCGCGCTCTACTATCTCGCGCCGCGGCTCTGGAACCGGCAGGGGCTCTACTCGCTCTCGCTCGTCTCCTGGCACTTCTGGCTCGCCACGATCGGCATCGTGCTCTACGCCGCCTCGATGTGGGTCGGCGGCATCACCCAGGGGCTGATGTGGCGCGAGGTCGACGACCAGGGCTTCCTCGTCAACTCCTTCATCGACTCGGTGGTGGCGATGCACCCGATGTACGTCATCCGCGCCCTCGGGGGCGTCCTCTACCTGACCGGCGGGATCATCATGGCCTACAACATCTGGAAGACGATCGCCGGCGCCGGGGCTGCCGCCCCGGTGCGCACGGTCGCCGCCGAATAGGAGGCCGCTCGGATGTTCCTCAAGCTGCACAAATGGTCCGAGACCAACGCGCTGGCGCTGCTCGTCCTGAGCTTCGTCGTGGTGACGATCGGCGGGGCGGTGCAGATCGTGCCGCTCTTCTACCTCGACAATACCATCGAGGAGGTCGAGGGGATGCGGCCCTACAGCCCGCTCGAGCTGGCCGGGCGCGACGTCTACGTGCGGGAGGGCTGCTACGTCTGCCACAGCCAGATGATCCGCGTCATGCGCGACGAGGTGGAGCGCTACGGCCACTATTCGCTCGCCGCCGAGTCGATGTACGATCATCCCTTCCAGTGGGGCTCGAAGCGCACCGGCCCTGACCTCGCCCGCGTCGGCGGCCGCTACTCGGACGACTGGCACGTGGCGCACATGCACAACCCGCGCGACATCGTGCCGGAATCGATCATGCCGGCCTATCCCTGGCTGGCCCGGACGCCGATCGGCTCCGAGCGCATCGCCGCCAACATGCGGGCGCAGCGCATGACCGGCGTGCCCTATACCGACGAGATGATCGAGAACGCCCGCGCCGACTTCCGCACCCAGGCCGATCCCGACAACGGCGACGTGGACGCGCTCCTCGCCCGCTATCCTAAGGCGCAGGCGCGCAACTTCGACGGCCAGGCGGGGATCAGCGAGCTCGACGCGGTCATCGCCTACCTGCAGATGCTCGGAACGCTGGTCGACTTCTCGACCTTCGAGCCCGACGCGAGCCGCTAGGGCGACGGCATGGAGACTTACGACGCCCTGCGCAGTTTCGCCGGCAGCTGGGGGCTCCTGCTCGGGATCGTCGCCTTCGCCTGCCTGGTGCTGTGGGTCTTCCGGCCGGGGGCGCGCAAGGCGCACGACGAGGCGGCGCGGCAGATCTTCCGCAACGAGGACGCCCCGCCGGCGGACAGGCCCGACACTCACTCCAGCAAGCAGGCAGGCTCCGGGAAGGACCAAGGCGATGGCCACTAAGCGCGAGGTCGACGAGGCGACCCAGACCGAGACCACCGGGCACGAGTGGGACGGCATCAAGGAACTCGACACGCCGATGCCGCGGTGGTGGCTCTGGACCTTCTATGCCACCATCGTCTGGGGGGTGATCTACACCATCCTCTTCCCGGCCTGGCCGCTCGTCACCGGCGCGACGCCCGGGCTGCTCGGCTACTCGAGCCGCGGCACCGTCGCCGCCGAGATCGACGCCGCCGCGGCGCGCAACGCCGCCCTCGACGCCCGGCTGATCGAGGCGGATCTCGCCACCGTCGAGAACGACCCCGAACTGTTGCGCTTCGCCACCGCCGGCGGCGCCGCCGTCTTCCGCAACAACTGCGCCCCTTGCCACGGCGCCGGCGCCTCGGGCGTGGTCGGGCACTATCCGAACCTGCTCGACGACGACTGGCTCTGGGGCGGCACGCTGGCCGACATCCAGCAGACGGTGAGCCATGGGGTCCGCTTCGAGGCCGACGCCGACACCCGCTTCAGCCAGATGCCGGCCTTCGGCGAGATGCTGGCGCCCGAGGAGATCGACGCGCTCACCGCCTACGTGCTGTCGCTCTCCGGGCAGGCGAGCGACGCGCCGGGCGACGTGCAGGCCGGCGCGCAGCTCTTCGCCGACAACTGCAGCTCGTGCCACGGCGAGGACGGCACCGGCGGGCGCGATTTCGGCGCGCCTAACCTCGCCGACGGGATCTGGCTCTACGGCGGCGACGCGGCCGCCGTCCACACCAGCATCTCCGACGCCCGCTTCGGCATCATGCCGGCTTTCGGCGACCGGCTGCGCCCCGACGAGATCGCCAAGGTGGCGGTCTACGTCCACACCCTCGGCGGCGGCGAGTGACCGGCGCCTGATCCACCCGCGCCGCGGGCCGCGCGGCCCCGGCGCGGCATCGCGTCGCATTGCTCCGGTGACCGGAATGCCATTCGCCATCCCGGCCGGGGCGGTGTAGCCTGCCCCCCGGAGGTAAGCTAGGGGAGCCATGCCTTGACCCAGGCCAGCACCGATTCGTCGCCGCTCTTCGCCGCCGCCGAGCCGATCTTTCCGCGCCGCGTGCAGGGACGGTTCCGGACGCTGAAGTGGTGGATCATGGGCGTGACGCTGGCGATCTACTACATCACCCCCTGGCTGCGCTGGGACCGCGGCCCGGCGCTGCCCGACCAGGCGGTGCTGGTCGACCTGCCGAACCGGCGCTTCTACTTCTTCTTCATCGAGATCTGGCCGCAGGAGTTCTACTTCGTCGCCGGCCTGCTCATCATGGCCGGGCTCGGGCTCTTCCTCTTCACCTCGGCGCTGGGGCGGGTCTGGTGCGGCTATACCTGCCCGCAGACGGTCTGGACCGACCTCTTCATCCTGGTGGAGCGCTGGATCGAGGGCGACCGCAACGCCCGGGTGCGGCTCTGGCACCAGAAATGGAACGCCGAGAAGGTCCGCAAGCGCACGACCAAGTGGACGATCTGGCTGCTGATCGCCATCGCCACCGGCGGCGCCTGGGTCTTCTACTTCGCCGACGCGCCGACGCTGCTGGGCGAGCTCGTGACCCTGCAGGCCCCGGCCGTCGCCTATCTCTCGATCGGCATCCTGACCGCCACCACCTTCACCCTCGGCGGCTTCATGCGCGAGCAGGTCTGCATCTACATGTGCCCCTGGCCGCGCATCCAGGCGGCGATGATGGACGAGCAGACGATCACCGTGGCCTACCGCGACTGGCGGGGCGAGCCGCGCGGCAAGGGCACGCGGCGCCGCGCCGCCGCCGAGAAGGCCGAGGCCGAGATCCGCGCCGCCGGCCCCAGGACCGGCGGGACCTCGCCGCTCCTGCCCATCCGGGACGCGGCCGGGCAGCCGGCGCCGGCGGCGGCCGCGCGTGCCGCCGAGATCGAGCACTACGGCGACTGCATCGACTGCAACGCCTGCGTGAACGTCTGCCCCACCGGGGTCGACATCCGCGACGGGCAGCAGCTCGGCTGCATCACCTGCGCGCTCTGCATCGACGCCTGCAACGAGGTGATGGCGAAGATCGGCAAGCCGCCGAACCTCATCGGCTACCTGACGCTCGCCGACGGCGAGCGCGAGCGCCTCGGCGAGCCGCCCGTGCCGGTGCTGCGCCGGATCCTGCGGCCGCGCGTCATGCTCTATACCGTGCTCTGGGCCGGGATCGGCCTGGCGATGATCGTGGCGCTCATGCTGCGCACCGACATGACCATCTCGGCCGACCCGGTGCGCAATCCGGTCAACGTCACCCTGTCGGACGGCTCGATCCGCAACACCTACGAGCTGCGCCTGCGCAACATGACCGGCTATGACCGAGTGTTCCGCCTCTCCGCCGAGGCGGAGAGCCCGGTGGCGCTCGAGCTGCAGAACGCGACCGGCCTCGACGTGACGGTGCCGGCCAACGCCACGCTGCGGCAGCGGATCTACCTCACCAGCGCCCCGGACAGCCCGGCGAGCGCGACGCCGCTGATGCCGGTGACCCTCGTTGCCGAGGACGAGGGCTCCGGCCGGACCGCGCGCGAGGAAACCGTCTTCCACGGGAGGCAGCCATGAGCGGCGTCCTGACCGGGCGCCGGGTGGCGCTCATTTCGGCGGGCTTCTTCCTCGCCTTCTTCATCCCCAACGTCGTCCTGACCTGGACCGCGGTCGGCACCTTCTCCGGCGTGGTGGTGGACGACAGCTACGCCGCCAGCCAGGAATTCGATCGGCGCCGCGCCGCGCAGGTCGCCCTCGGCTGGACCGTCGCCCTCGAGCATGCCGACGACGTGCTCACCCTGCGCATCACCGACGGCGCCGGCAGGACCGTGCGCCCGGCCGGGATCGCCGTCACCATGGGCCGCCCGACCACCAGCCGCGACGACCGGGCGCTGGCGCTCGAGGAGACCCCCGACGGCTACGCCGCCCTCGCCCGCCTCGGCCCCGGCGCCTGGCGGGCCGAGATCAGCGCCACCGCCGCCGATGGCACCGCCTTCCGCCAGCGCCGGGACCTCGTCGTGCGATGACCGAGACCGCGCTCGCCGCCTGCCCCGCCTGCGCCGCCGCTCCCGAGCCGGAGCTCCGGGCGGCGGCGCGGACCCCGGCCGCGCTGCGTCGCCTCGAGCTCTCGCTCCCCTCGATCCACTGCGCCGCCTGCATCGCCGGCGTCGAGCGCACCCTCGACGCCCAGCCCGGCGTCGCCGCCTCGCGGGTCAACCTGACGCTGAAGCGCGTCTCCGTCACCGCCGAGGACACCCCCGGCCTCGAGCCGCGCCTCATCGCCGCCCTCGAGGCACGGGGCTTCGAGGCCCGCCCGCTCGACAGCGCCGCCCTCGAGGCGACCCGCGTCGACGCCGAGGGGCGCGACCTGCTCGCCCGCATCGCCGTGGCCGGCTTCGCCTCGATGAACGTGATGCTGCTCTCGGTCTCGGTCTGGTCCGGCGCCGAAGGCTCGACCCGCGACCTGATGCACTGGATCTCCGCCGCCATCGCCCTTCCGGCCGTCGCCTTCTCCGCCCAGCCCTTCTTCCGCGGCGCGCTGCGCGCGCTGCGTGCCCGCCGCCTCGACATCGACGTGCCGATCTCGACCGCCATCCTGATGGCGCTCGGCGTCAGCCTGATGGAGACCATCGCCTCCGGCCCGCGCGCCTACTACGAAGCGGCGATCATGCTGACCTTCTTCCTGCTGGTCGGCCGCTACCTCGC
>NZ_CALLYO010000429.1 GCF_937858865.1 uncultured Amaricoccus sp.
TTGTTCTCCCCGCCTGTTGGCGGGGCCCCTCGCCTGCTCGATAGGAAAGCTTGCCTGTATGAATGCCTTTCCGGTGGGGCGGGGGCGCTGGCGGTTCCTTTCCGGCGACGGGGGACGGGTGGGGGTGGGTGGTCTTGACGAATTCTTTACCTCGGCGGCGCAGGTTCCGCCGCGAGCGCCGGTTTTGGCGCGCGGGTACGCAGTACGCGGGAGTGGAGCATGGACCTTGCCGTCTACGTGGCCCTGACCCGGCAGTCGGGGCTGGCCAAGGAGCTCCAGTCGGTCGCCAACAACATCGCCAATCTCTCCACCACCGGCTACCGCCGCGAGGGCGTCGTCTTCGCCGAGGAGGTGCGGGCGCTGCCGGTCGAGGGCGGCAGCGTCGCGATGACCGAGGCGCGGGCGCGCTTCACCGAGGAGCTGCAGGGCTCGCTGCAGGAGACGGGCGGCACCTACGACCTCGCCATCGAGGGCGAGGGCTATTTCACCGTCAGGACGCCGGCCGGCGAGCGGCTGACGCGCGCGGGCGCCTTCGCGCCGAATGCCGACGGGGTGCTGGTCAATCCCGATGGGCACGCGCTGCTCGACGAGGGCGGCGGCGAGATCGTCATTCCGTTCGAGGCGAGGAACGTCGGCATCTCGGCCGACGGCACCGTCTCGGTCGACGGGGCGCCGGCGGCCAGGATCGGGCTCGTCGCGGTCGAGGACCGCACCAGGCTCTTCCGCGAGGCGGGAGTGCTCTTCCGCGCCGCCGGCGAGGTGGTGCCGGTCGAGGAGGGGCGCGTGGTGCAGGGCTTTCTCGAGCAGTCGAACGTGAGCCCGGTGACGGAGATGGCGCGCATGGTCGAGGTGCAGCGCGCCTACGAGTACGGCCAGCGGCTGCTCGACCAGGAGGACGAGCGCATCCGGCTGGTGGTGAGGACGCTCGGCCAGCAGGCCTGAGCGCGCGAGTAGGAGAGGATCATGCGGGCACTGAACATCGCGGCGACCGGCATGGCGGCGCAGAACATGCGGGTCGAGGTGATCTCGCACAACCTCGCCAACATGTCGACGACGGCCTACAACGCCCGGCGGGCGGAATTCTCCGACCTGCACTACCAGCAGGTGGCGCGGCCGGGGACGATCAATTCCGCCGACGGCACGGTTTTGCCGGCTGGCGTGCAGCTCGGCCTCGGCGTGCGGGCGGCGGCGGTCTCGATGCAGGTCGAGCAGGGGACGGTGACCGAGACCGGCGGCTCGCTCGATCTCGCCATCGAGGGCATGGGCTATCTCGAGGTGACGCTGCCGAACGGCGATCCGGCCTATACCCGGGACGGGGCGCTGAAGCGCAACGGCGACGGGCTGATCGTGACCTCGGACGGGTTCGGGGTGGTGCCCGACATCACCATCCCCGAGGACGTGCGCGAGATCTCGATCAACGCCGATGGCGAGGTCTATGCCTATTTCGACGGGCAGACCGAGGCGCAACTGCTCGGGCAGTTCACGCTGACGAGCTTCCCGAACGAGAAGGGGCTCGAGGCGCTGGGCTCGAACCTCTACCGCGAGACGGAGGCCTCGGGCGCGGCCAACCCGGGGGACCCGGGCGAGGACGGGCGCGGGACCTTCCGCCAGGGGTATCTGGAGAATTCGAGCGTCGATGCGGTGCACGAGATCACCGGGCTCATCGAGGCGCAGCGCGGCTACGAGCTCAACGCCAAGGTCATCACCGCCGCCGACCAGATGCTGGCGGCCACCGTGCAGATCCGCTGACATGGCCCGGGCTGCCGCGATCTTCCTCCTCCTCGTCTGCGCGCTGAGCGCGGGTGCGGTCTTCGCCCAGTCGGTAACCCCGGTGCGCGCCATCCGCAGCCAGAGCGTGCTGCAGGCGGAGGATCTGGCGCTGGCGGAGGAAAGCGTGCCGGGCGGCCTCGCCGCGGTCGAGGAGGCGATCGGGCGCGAGGCCAGGGTCGCGCTCTATCCCGGGCGGCCGATCCTGGCGAGCCAGCTGCGCGCACCGGCGCTCGTCGAGCGCAACGCGGTGGTGCGGATGTCCTATCGGAGCGGCCCGCTCCGGATCGCGACCGAGGGCCGCGCGCTCGACCGGGCGAGCGTGGGCGAGCCGGTCCGGGTGATGAACCTCGCCTCGAAGCAGACCGTGACGGGCGTGGTGGCGGCGGACGGCAGCATCGAGGTCGGGCAATGACGCGCACTCCCCTTCTTCTCGCGGCGGCGGTCTCGCTGGCCGCCTGCGGCATGCAGACGATCGGCCGGCCGCCGGAGATGACCTCGATCGGCGTGACGGAGGAGGACGCGAAGCCGATCCTGACCGCCGAGCGGGCGGCCGTGGCGGTGCCGCCGCCGCAACCGGCGCGCTACGCCTATCAGCAGGGCTCGCTCTGGAACACCGGGCCCTCGGGGCTGCTCGGCGACCGGCGGGCGCGCAGCCTCGGCGACATCCTGACGGTGACGATCGAGATCGACGACAAGGCGGAGATGAAGAACACGACCACCCGCACGCGCGAGGGCAGCGAGAGCGCCGACGTCGGGGCCTTCTTCGGGGTGAGCAACGTGCTGCCGCCGGGGGTGATGAAGCTGAACCCGACGCTGGAGATGGAGTCGGAATCGGATTTCACCGGCACGGGGTCGATCAAGCGGAACGAGAAGCTGGAGCTGCGCGTCGCGGCGACCGTGGTGCAGGTGCTGCCGAACGGGCATCTCGTCATCCAGGGCGACCAGGAGGTGCGGGTGAACTACGAGCTGCGCGACCTGCAGGTGACAGGGATCGTGCGGCCCGAGGACATCTCGCGCTACAATGAGATCCCCTACGACCGCATCGCCGGGGCGCGGATCTCCTATGGCGGCCGCGGCCAGGTCTCGAGCGCGCAGCAGCCGCGCTACGGCCAGCAGGTGGTCGACCGCGTGGTTCCCTACTGAGGCGGCGCGGATGAAGAAGCTCGCTCCGCTCCTCATCGCGCTGCTCGGCCTCGGGGTCGGGGTCGGCGTGGGGCTCGCGCTGAAGCCGGCGCCCGAGCCGGAGGTGGCGGCGGCCTGTCCGCCGGCCGAGGGCGAGGCGGAGGCGAAGGCGGAGGTCGCCTGCCCGGCGGATGGCGCGGACCCCTTCGCGCCGACCAAGCCGGAGGAAAAGAAGAAGAAGGCGGCCGAGCTCGCCTACGTGCAGATGGACAAGCCCTTCGTCGTGCCGATCTTCGCCGGGGAGAAGGTCGCGGCGATGGTCGTCGTCTCGCTCTCGGTCGAGACCGACACCGAGGGGGCGCACGATGTCGAGGCGCTGAAGCCGCGGCTGCGCGACGGCTTTCTCAAGGTGATGTTCCGCCACGCCAATTCCGGCGGCTTCGACGGCAGCTTCACCAGCGGACGGAAGATGGACGACCTGAAGTCGGCGCTGCTCAGGAGCGCGCAGGAGATCGTTCCCGGCACGCTGGTCGAAGAGGTGCTGATCACCGAGATCGCGCGGCAGGATTCGTAGAAGAGAAGGCGTGCCGTGGCCGCCCCCCGGCGGCCACGGTCGCTCTTCGCGACAATCGGCACTCATCCCCGCCGTCACTCGCAGCACTGGCCACTCGGAACTCGGTCGGCAGGGCACCCCTCAAACCCCTCGCAATCGTATTGATAGGCGGTTTTCCGCCGATTGCCAAGCTGCCCGCGCACGAAAAGCTGGGCGGTGTTGCTGATTGGCAACGGCTGGGGATTATCTTTTCAGACCAAGGACAAGCGGGGCGGACACTCTGTCGCGAGGCGATTCGCGGGCGCGGCGCGCCTGCCGTTCGCGCGGGGAGCGGCGAGCGGAGGTGGCGCGCGCGAATCACCGGCGCGGGGCCCGTCCGGCTCTTGACGGGCGGCGGGGCCGTCACATGATCACTGCACCGGGACGGGCCCGCGCAGGAAGGGAGACGCGGCGGCGATGTGCGGACCGACGCCGCTTTCCGGGACGGCGGGCTTTCGAACCGGCACGTGATGGAGGAAGCCGCCATGTCCACCGCCTGCTGCGCCGGTCCGGGCTATGCCTCGCCCAAGGAGGCGATCAAGGCGCCGCGCGAGAAGCTGGTCTACACGATCTGCATCTATACCGGCACGGGGATCGAGAAGCCCGACTATCTCGCGACGATCGACGTCGACGAGGCGAGCCCGACCTATGGCGAGGTCATCCACCGCACCGAGGTGGGGGCGATCGGCGACGAACTGCACCACATGGGCTGGAACGCCTGCTCCTCCTGCCACGGGGACGCGTCGGCCGAGCGCCGGTTCCTGATCGTGCCGGGCGTGCGGACGACGAACTTCTACATCATCGACACGGCGAGCGATCCGCGCCGGCCGGTGCTCGCCAGGACGATCAGCGGCGAGGAGATCAAGCGGCGGACCAACCTCTCGGCGCCGCATACCGTGCACTGCCTCGGACACGACATCATCGTCTCGATGCTCGGCGACGCCGAGGGCAACGGGCCGGGCGGCTTCCTGCATCTCGACAAGGACTTCAACATCGTCGGGCGCTGGGAGAAGGATCTCGGCGCGATGCGGTACAACTACGACTTCTGGTACCAGCCGCGCCACAACATGATGGTCTCCACCGAATGGGGCGCGCCCAACACCTTCATGCCCGGCTTCGAGCTCGAGGACGTGGCGCGCGGCCGGTACGGGCAGCACATCCACTTCTGGGACTTCGAGAACCGGACGGTGGCGAAGTCGGTCGACCTCGGGGCGGAGGGGCTGATCCCGCTCGAGGCGCGCTTCCACCACGACCCCGAGAGCACGCACGGCTTCGTCGGCGCGGCGCTGGCCTCGAACGTCTTCCACTACTGGAAGGACGAGACGGGCGAGCTCCGGGTCGAGAAGGTCATCGACGTGCCGGCGATCGAGGTCGAGGGTTTCCCGGTGCCGATGCCGAGCCTCATCACCGACATCCTCGTCTCGATGGACGACCGCTACCTCTATTTCTCGAACTGGCTGCACGGAGACCTGCGCCAGTACGACATCTCGGATCCGTCGAACCCGCGGATGACCGGGCAGGTCTGGCTCGGCGGCATGCTCGGCAAGGCGCCGGTCGTGAACGGGCAGGCCATCACCGGCGCGCCGCAGATGATCCAGCTCAGCCTCGACGGGCGGCGGCTCTATGTCACCACCTCGCTCTTCTCGACCTGGGACAACCAGTTCTATCCGGCGATGAAGGAGCAGGGCGGGGTGATGCTGATCGTCGACTGCGACGTCGAGAAGGGCGGGATGAAGATCCGCGACGACTTCCTGGTCGACTTCGGCAAGGAGCCGCACGGGCCGGCGCGGGCGCACGAGACGCGCTATCCGGGCGGCGACTGCTCGTCGGACATCTGGGTCTGAGGGCGGAGGGGCGGCGGGGTGCGCAGGCATGCGGTCACGCTGCGCAACCGCGCCGGGCTGACGCTCGAGGTCGGCGAGGACGAGCCGGTTCTCGATGCGGCCGAGGCCGCCGGCTGCGTCCTGCCGGTCGGCTGCCGCTACGGCGGCTGCATCACCTGCGCCGCGCGGATGATCTCGGGGGCGGTGCGCCAGCCGAAGGGCACGGCTCTCAACAGGCGGCAGGCCGGGCTCGGCTACGTGCTCCTCTGCGTGGCCCGGCCGACCGAGGACTGCGTCTTCGAGGTCGGGGTGGAGAGCCACGGCGAGCTCTACGCCAACCCCTTCGCCTCGGCGTCGGCCGCCGATCTCATGAAGCGGATCGGCCAGGGGTGAGGTCAGGCCGGGGTGGCCGGCGGCGGCGCCTCGCGCTCGGTGCGGGCGTCGCGCTGGTGGCGGGCATCGTCGTCGGCGCGCTCCACCAGCTTGCCGAGGGCCTCGTGCTTGCCGAGGCTCTGCACGGCCTGCGCCCGGGCGGCGGCGATCGCGGGGGCGAGCGCCGCGCGCTGGCGCCGGGCGGCGCGGATGCGCTGGTCGACCCAGGTTTCGCGCAGCGCCTGCTGGGCGGGCGGCAGCGGCGCGCCCGATTTCGCCTCGCGCGAGAGGGTGGTGGCGAGGGCGGCGATCTCGGCGGCGAGCGTCCGGTCGCGGGAGAGGAGCGCGTCGAGCCGGGCGAGGTCGCGGGCGCGGCGCGCCTCGGCGAGGCCGGCGAGGCGGCGGAGCGCGGCCGGGGTCATCCGCCGCTCCGCGCGCGGGCGGCGCGGCGCATGCGCTCGGCGAAGCGGATGGCGGCGGCGACGGCGCGATAGTGCTCGGGCGCGATCTCGCGGCCGATCTCGACGGTGGCGAAGAGGGCGCGGGCGGTGGGCGGGTCGCTGTGCAGCGGGATGCCGGCGGTCTCGGCGACCTCGCGGATGCGGAGCGCGACCTCGCCCTCGCCCTTGGCGACGCAGACCGGCGCCGTCCCCTTGGCGCGCGACCATTTCAGCGCCACGGCGAAATGCGTCGGGTTCACGATGACGACATCGGCCTTGGGCACGTCGAGGAGCATCCGGTTGGTGGCGATCGCCTCGGCGCGGCTGCGGCGCTGCGCCTTCATGTGCGGGTCGCCTTCGGACTGCTTCGTTTCCTCGCGCAGGTCCTGGTAGGACATGCGCAGGCGGCGGGCGTGCTCGAAGCGCTGCCAGACGAAGTCGACCGCGCCGATCGCCACCGCGATGATGGTGGCGACGGTGAGGAGGACGCCGAGCGACTCCGCCAGCATGGCGCCGATGACCCGCGCCTCGGCGGTGGCGGCGCCGATCATCCGGTCGAGGTCGCGCGAGAGATAGACGAAGAGCGCGGTGGCGACGGCGGCGAGCTTTGTCGCCGCCTTGGCAAACTCGACGAGCCCGGCGGCGCCGAACTTGCGCTTGGCGCCGGCGAGCGGCGAGATGCGGTCGAGCTTCGGGACGATCTTCTCGCCGGAGAAGACGATCGCCTGCTGGGCGAAGAGGCTGACGAGCACGGCGGCGATGGGCAGCAGGAAGACCGGCGCGAGCGCCGCGAGCGCCTCGGCGAAGATCGCCCCGCCGAGGCGCGGACCGCCGGGGCCGAGGATGCGCCCCATCAGGCGGTCGGGCTGGCCGATGAAGATCATCAGCGTCGAGGCGGCCTGGCTGACGGCGAAGGCGCCGCCGGTGCTGATGACGACGAGGAGCGCGAGGTAGGTGGCGGCGGCGGTGACGTCGGAGGAGCGGGGGACGTCGCCCTTGCGGCGGGCTTCGGCGAGCTTCTGCGGCGTCGGGTCGAAGACCTTCTCGCCGCTCGACTCCCCGCCGCTCATCGCGGCATCGCCAGCGGGTCGGCCAGCGTGGCGTCGAGGCGCTCGCCCCAGAAGTGGAGGATGACGGGTGCCGCCAGCATGAGGAGGAGGAGGCCGCCGGCGGTGATCGCGGGCGCGCCGATGAAGGCGACCATCAGCTGCGGCATGGCGCGGTTGATGGCGCCGAGGGCGAGGTTGTAGGCGAAGCCGGCGATCACGAAGGGCGCGGCGAGGGAGAAGCCGAGGGCGAAGGCCTGCGCCACGCGGGCGGTGCCCCAGGCGGCGATGTCGGCGGCGGGAACGGGCAGGCCCATGGGCAGGATCTCGTAGGAGCGCGCCATGGCAAGCGCCGCCTTGACGTGCAGGTCGGTGGCGACGGCGAGCGTGATGCCGGCGAGCATGAGGATGTTGCCGATGGCCGGCATCGGGTCGGGGGTGACGCCGGCGCCGAACATCTGCGCGAGCGCGGTCGACTGCGCCGCGATCGAGCCGGCGAGCTGGAGCGCCAGCACCATGAGGCGGATCGCGAGGCCGAGGAGGAGGCCGATCGAGCTCTCGATCATCAGCATGAGGAGCATCGGCCGGGCGGGGTCGGGGCTGGCGAGGCCGGGCGCGAGGAGCGGCCAGACCACCATCGTGAAGGCGATGGCGACGCCGAGGCGCACCCGCGCCGGGATCAGCTGCTCGCCGAAGCCCGGCAGGAGCGCGACGACCCCGGCGACGCGGGCGAAGACGAGGATGAAGCCGGTGAGCCCCGTCTGGGCGAGGTCCATCAGCGCGCCGAGGCCCTCGAACATCAGGCGAGGCCGAGCACGGCCGGCCGCGCGCCGGGGCCGATCTCCTCGAAGGAGAAGACCGGGTTGCGGATGCCCTTGGCGAGCAGGACGGTGTGCAGGAAGCGCCGGCGCTTGGTCGAGGTGACGACGGCCGGATAGCGGCCCTGGGCGCCGGCGTGGGCGATCCTCTCGGCGACCGAGTTGGCGAGGCGGTTGAACTCGGCCGGCGGCAGGGCGACGTCGACCACGCCGCCGCCCTCGGGCAGCTGGTAGGCCTGGAAGAGCTCCTCCCAGGAGGGGTTGAGCTGGATGAGCGGGAGCGCGCCGTCCGCCTCCTGGATGCCGGCGACGAGCTGGAAGCCGAGGCGGTGCCGCACCTGCTCGCAGAGCACCTCGGCGCTGGCGCTCGGGGCGTTGGCCTCGGAGATCGCCTCGAGGATGAGCGGCAGGTTGCGGATCGAGACGCGCTCCTCGAGGAGGAGGCGGAGCACCGCCTGCAGCGTGTCGATCGAGACCTTCTCGGGGATGAACTCGTCGAGCATCTTGCGGTTCGCCTCGGCCCGGCGGGTGTCGGTGAGCGAGGTGAATTCCTCGAGCAGCTTGCGCAGGCTGCGGCGGGTGAAGAGCTTGCCGAAGTTCGCCTTGACGATCTCGAGCAGATGGGTGGCCACGACTTCGGTCGGGGTGACGACGGAGAGGCCCATGAGCGCCGCCTCCTCCTGCAGCGCGGGGGCGATCCAGCGGGCCGGGGCGCCGTAGACCGGCTCGGCGACCGAGCGGCCGTCGGGGGCGGGGGCACCCTCGTCGGGAAGGAGCACCAGCACGCGGTCGGTCTCGATGGTCGATCGGGCGACCTCCACCCCCTGGATGCGGATGGCGTAGGTGCCGGGCTCGAGGCCGGGATTGTCGGTGAGGCGGATCTCCGGGAGGATCAGGCCGAACTCGCTGGCGATGTGGTTGCGCATGTTGAGGATGCGCGCGTCGAGGCCGGTCGCCTCGTCCATCACCACGGGGACGAGGTTGGGCGAGAACTCCATGTGGATCTCGTCGACGTCGAGGAGGTCGCCGAGCGAGCGCCTGGCCGGTGCGCGCGCCTCCGGCGGGGCTGCGGCCGCCGCGGCTTCGCGGAGCCTGGTCTGCCGCGAGAGCCAGGCGGCGACGGCGAGGCAGATGGCGCCGACCAGGAAGGGGATGAAGGGCAGGCCGGGGATGAAGGCGAAGAGCGCCATCAGCACGGCGACGGTGCCGAGCGCGGTCGGATAGCCGCCGAGCTGGCGCATCAGCGCGCGGTCGGTCGAGCCGACGAGGCCGCCCTTGGAGAGCAGCATCGCCGAGGCGATCGAGATGATGACGGCGGGGATCTGGGTGACGAGGCCGTCGCCGACGGTGAGGATCGAGTAGGTCTCGAAGGCGTCGTGCAGGGCCATGCCGTGCACCAGCACGCCCATGGCGAGGCCCATGACGAGGTTCAGGAGCGTGATGAGGAGACCGGCGATGGCGTCGCCCTTCACGAACTTCGAGGCGCCGTCGAGCGAGCCGAAGAAGGTCGTCTCCTCCTGCTCGATCCGCCGCCGCTCGCGGGCCTCGGCGTGGGAGATCGCGCCCGCGGCCATGTCGCTGTCGATGGCGAGCTGCTTGCCGGGCATCCCGTCGAGCGCGAAGCGGGCGCCGACCTCGGCCATGCGGCCGGCGCCCTTGGTGATGACGATGAAGTTGACGATGAGCAGGACGGCGAAGATCACCAGGCCGAGGAAGACCGAGCCGCCCATGATGAACATGGCGAAGCCCTCGATCACGTGGCCGGCCGCCTTGGTGCCGGTGTGGCCCTGGCCGATGATGAGCTTGGTGGAGGAGACGTTCAGCGAGAGCCGCAGCATCAGCGAGGCGAGCAGGATCGTCGGGAAGGAGGAGAAGTCGAGCGGGCGCTGGATGAAGAGGGTGATGGTGAAGATGAGGATGGCGATGGCGAAGGAGGCCGCGAGGCCGAGGTCGAGCACCCAGGCCGGCATCGGCAGGATCATCATGGCGATGACCGCCATGAGCGCCATGGCGAGGAGCACGGTCGGCTGGTAGAGGGTGCGGAGGCTCAGGTCCATCAGAAGAGGCCCCCCGGCGGGCCCGAGAGGAGCGGCTGGCCCGGGGTGAGGAGCGGCGTTCCCTGGGTGACGAGGGCGCCGGCCGCCGGGACGAAGATGCCGGCGATGCCGCCCGGGGTGGCGGGCGTGGGCGTTGCGGCGCGGATGCGTTCGGCCATGGCGCGGCGCTGCGCCTCGCGGCGGGCCTGGCGGGTCGAGAAGCGCTGCCCGGGCTGGGCCGAGGCGACGAGGGTCTCCGCGTCGGTGAGGGCGCCGGGCTCGAGCTCGGCGAGCAGGCGGTCGAAGCGGGCGCGGTAGGTCATCGCCTTGTCGGGCGTCAGGGAATGGTAGGCGCCGGCGGCCTCGGACCAGCTGCCGCGCTCCTCGTAGAGCGTGCGCAGGAACTGGGCGGCGTAGGTCGCGGTCCATTCCGGGTCGAACATGTCGTCGAGCGAGGGGAAGGCGTGGCCGTGCCAGCGGTAGTTGATCTGCACGCAGCCGACGTCGAAGCTCGGTCGCCCCTCGGCCAGGCTCTGCCGGCCGAAGGCGAGCGCCTCCTCGCGGGTCTTGAACCAGAAGCCCTTGCCCTCGCGGTTGATCGCCCAGGGCCAGGCGCGCATGCGGCCGTCGCGGTGCTGGCCGGTCTCGGTGAGGGCGACGGCGAAGAGCACCTCGACCGGGACGCCCCCGCGGCGGGCGCCCCTGGCGATGGCGGCGTCGCAGAGGGCGGAGGGGTCGGCCGACGGCTCGGCCGCGCGGGCGGGCGGGGCGGCCGCGAGGACCGCCAGCACGAGTGCCAGACCGAGCCCGACGCCGGACCGGGGTGTCATCCGAGGCTTCTCCTCCGACCGCCTGGGCTCATCTAGCGGGCGGAGGGTTACCAGATGGTTATCGGCCGTGCCGGGCGGAGCCGGACGCGGCGATTCTGCCTGTCTTCACAGGGATTTGGATGCCCGGGGCAGGCGGGCGGCCGCGGGCGGCCGCACCGCGGGGGGTCAGGCCTCCGAGGCGAGATACCTGTCGAACCAGGCGAGCGTCCGCTCCCAGGCGAGCGCCGCCGCCGCCTCGTCGTAGCGCGGGGTAGTGTCGTTGTGGAAGCCGTGGTTCACGTCCGGGTAGAAGTGGGCCTCGTAGACCTTGCCGTTGGCCTTCAGCGCCGCCTCGTAGGCCGGCCAGCCGGCGTTGATGCGCTCGTCGAGCCCGGCGTAGTGCAGGAGCAGCGGCGCCTGGATGGCCGGCACGTCGGCCGGATCCGCCTGGCGGCCGTAGAAGGGCACCGAGGCGGAGAGTTCGGGATAGGCGACGGCGAGCGCGTTGCAGACGCCGCCGCCGTAGCAGAAGCCGACGCAGCCGACCTTGCCGGTCGAGTCGGGGTGCGCGGCGAGATATTCGTAGCCGGCGAAGAAGTCCTGCATCAGCTTCACCGGGTCGAGCTGCGACTGCATCTCGCGCCCCTCGTCGTCGTTGCCGGGATAGCCGCCGAGCGAGGTCAGGCCGTCGGGGCCGAGCGCGAGGTAGCCGGCCTTGCCGAGGCGGCGGACCACGTCCTCGATGTAGGGGTTGAGCCCGCGGTTCTCGTGCACCACCAGCACCGCCGGCAGCGGGCCCTCCACATCGGCCGGGCGGGCCATCAGGCCGCGGACGGCGCCGTTGCCCTCGGGCGAGGGATATTCCACCCGCTCGGTGGTGATCGCCGGATCGTCCGGCGGCACCTGCGCGGCAAGCGCGTAGTCGGGCTGCAGGCCGGCGAGGAGCGTGGCGGCCGAGGCGCCGCCGACCGCGTATTTCGCCGCATGGTCGAGAAAGGCCCGCTTCGACATGTGCCCGTGCACATAGCCGTCGTAGAGCTCGAGGATGCGCTGGTCGAAGTCGCTGGCCTTCTTGCGCTGCATCTTGGACCTCCTTCGTGAAGATGGCGGACAGAGTAAGGCCATCGGCCGGCCGGCCCGCTTCACGATCCGTCGACATCGTGGCCCGGCGTTAACACATTAATTTCCTTGAACTTGTCTTGGATTGTCCGCGACGGCACCCTCAGGGCGAGGGAAAGTGGGGGCTTGGGTCGTGTTTCCATTCATCGAGGAGCGGATCGCCTATGGCCGCTCGATCCGGCAGCGGGCGAGCTGCCTCATCGAGGCCTATGGCGCGGAGGCGCGGGCCGAGGCGCTGCGGGCGGCGGAAGAGCCCGGCCTCGCGGCCGCGGAGCGGTCGTTCTGGATCGCGGTGGCGGCGCGGGTCGCCCGCCAGTTCGGCCAGAGGGACGCGCTGGCGGTGCTCTGACCGGCAACCTCCGGTTAGCCTCTTAACCCCTCGCGGGATTGTCGGGCCGGATGCCGGTTGTCATCGTCGGCCACGGGGAGAGGGCGGGCCATGCTTCTCGAACGACTTGACGAGCGGATCGCGCTCGGGCGCGCCATCCGCGACCGCGCCAGGGAGACGGTGGAGACGCGCGGGCGCCTGGCCGAGGCGGCGGCGTGGAGCGCGGCACGGGCGCCCGGCCTCAGCCCGAGCGAGCGGAATTTCCGCGAGGCGGTGGCGGCCCGCGTCTCGCGGATGTTCGCCTACATCGGCAGCGAGCGGCAGCATTGACGAGGCGGCGCTAGCCGCGGATCGCGCGGAGCATGCGGTCGACGTTGGCGGGATCGGCCTCGGGGGTGATGCCGTGGCCGAGGTTGAAGACGTGCGGGCCGCCGGCGAAGGCGCGGACGCAGGCGCGGGTCGCCGCGTCGAGGGCCGTGCCGCCGGCGACGAGGAGGAGCGGGTCGAGGTTCCCCTGCACGCAGAGGCGGGGCTGGAGCTCGGCCGCGGCCCATTCCGGGACGACCGAGGTGTCGAGGGCGACCGCCTGGACGCCGGCCTCGGCGGCGAAGGCGGCGTAGCCGGCGCCGGCGCCGCGCGGGAAGCCGATGACCGGCAGCCGCGGGTGGGCGGCGTGCAGCGCGGCGGCGATGCGGCGGGCGGGGGCGATGGCGTAGCGGGCGAAGAGCGGGCCGGGCAGCGCGCCGGCCCAGCTGTCGAAGAGCTTGACGATCTCGGCGCCGGCCTCGACCTGGGCGAGGAGGTAGGCGATGGTCGCCTCGGTGATGCGCCCGATCAGCGCGTCGAAGGTGGCGGGGTCGCGGTAGAGGAGCGCCCGCGCCGGGGCCTGGTCGGGGGTGCCGCGGCCGGCGATCATGTAGGTGGCGACGGTCCAGGGGGCGCCGGCGAAGCCGATCAGCGGCACCTCGGGCGGAAGGGCGGCGCGGAGGGCGCGGACGGTCTCGTAGACCGGGGCGAGCGTCTCGTGCACCGCCTCGGCCGGGCGGAGGCGGGCGAGATCGCCCGGGCCGGTGACGGTCGAGAGGCGCGGGCCCTCGCCCTCGACGAAGGCGAGCTCGGCGCCGAGCGCGTGCGGGACGAGCAGGATGTCGGCGAAGAGGATGGCGGCGTCGAAGCCGAAGCGGCGGATCGGCTGCAGCGTCACCTCGGCGGCGAGCTCGGGCGTGTAGCAGAGGTCGAGGAAGCTGCCGGCCCTGGCGCGGGTCGCGCGGTATTCCGGCAGGTAGCGGCCGGCCTGGCGCATCATCCAGACCGGCGGGACCGGGAGGGTCTCGCCGGCGAGCGCGCGCATCATCGGTCTCTTGTCGCTCACGACCCCCTCCCCGCCACGCGGCGCCCACCTTGCGACGGACGGGGCGCGACCTTACAGATCGGCCCCGGAAAGGAAAGCCCGTGGCCCTCGATCTCCCCGACCCCGAGCGGCGGCTCCGCATCGGCACCCGCGGCAGCCCGCTGGCGCTGGCGCAGGCGCGCGAGGCGCGCGACCGGCTGATGGCGGCGCACGGCCTGCCCGAGGCGGCCTTCGAGCTCGTCGTGATCAGGACGACCGGCGACCGGGTGCAGGACCGCTCGCTCTCGACGCTGGGCGGCAAGGGGCTCTTCACCCGCGAGATCGAGGAGGCGCTCATCGCCGGCACGATCGACATCGCGGTGCATTCGATGAAGGACATGCCGACGCTGCAGCCCGCGGGGCTGGCGATCTCGGCGCTGCTGCCGCGCGAGGACCCGCGCGACGCCTTCGTCTCGCAGGCGGCCGCGTCGCTCGCGGCGCTGGCGCCGGGGCGCGTCGTCGGCAGCTCGAGCCTCAGGCGGCGGGCGCAGGTGCTGCATCGGCGGCCGGAGCTCCGGGTGGTGGAGTTCCGCGGCAGCGTGCAGACGCGGCTGCGCAAGCTCGAGGAGGGGGTGGCGGCGGCGACGCTCCTCGCCATGGCCGGGCTGCGGCGGCTCGGCATCGCGGCGATGGCGCGGCCGATCGAGCCGGAGGAGATGCTGCCCGCCATCGCCCAGGGCGCCATCGGCATC
>NZ_CALLYO010000430.1 GCF_937858865.1 uncultured Amaricoccus sp.
AGGCCGTTGTCGGTCAGCCGCCCGGCATAGTCGAAGACGCGGTAGATGCCGGGATCGAAGCTGCCGCCGGGGCTCGTGGTCACGTCGAGCGTGCCGTCGAGCGTGAGGTCGCCGCCCACGACGGTGAGGTCGTTGAGCGCGCCGCCCGGCACGTTGGCCTGGCCGAAGGCATAGTCGAGGATCGCGCCGGGGCCGAGCGCGAGCGCGCCGTTGATGGTGAGCGTGCCCGGTGCCGTCCCGAGATCGCCCGGCGCCAGCCGCGCCCCGCCGGCGAGCGTCACGTCGCCGCCGATCGTCCCCTTTCCGCCGAGCGTCGCGCCCGCCCGCACCTCCGTCGCCCCGGTGGCGCGCGTCTGGTCGCCGTTCACGTAGAGCCCGCCCGCCGCCACCAGCGTGGCGCCGGAATGGGCGTTGTCGCCGGTGAGCCGCGTCGCGCCGCTCCCGGCCTGGGTGAGGGTGCCGGCGCCCGAGACGACCCCCGACACCTCGATCCCGTCCGACCGGTCGAAGACGAGGGCGCCGGCGTTGGCCACGTCGCCGGCGAGCGAGCCCGAGGTCCCGCCGTCGCCGACCCGCAGCGTGCCGGCGGCGATCGTGGTGCCGCCGGCGTGGCTGGCGGCGCCGGTCAGCACCAGCGTCCCCGCCCCTGTCTTGGCGAGCGCGCCGGCACCGGAGATGGCGCCGGCCTGGACCAATTCGGTCCCCGCGAGCGTCTCGAAGCTGCCGCCGCCCGCGCCGAGCGTGGTCGCGCGGTTCATCGCGATGTCGGCGGTGGTGCGCAGCCGGCCGCCGGCGAGGCCGAGCGGGCCGTTCGCCGCGCCGAGGTTCGCGTCCTGTGCGATCTGCACCGTGCCGGCGTCGATTTGCGTGCCGCCGGCGTAGCTGTTCGCCCCGGCGAGGACGAGGGTGCCGCTGCCCGCCTTGGTGAGCTTTCCCGCCCCGCTCACCGCGCCCGTCGCGGTCAGGGTGGTCGCGCCGGTCGGCTCGAAGGTGCCGCCGCCGGCGAGGAGCGTGGCGGCGCGGGCCATGGAGAAGGTCGCGGTCGTGCGCAGCGCGCCGCCGTCGAAGGAAAGCCCGCCGCTCGCCGCGCCGAGCGCCTTGTCGGCGGCGACGGCGAGGGTGCCGGCCTCGATCCGGGTGCCGCCGCTCCAGCCGTTGCCCGCTGCGGCGGCCGGCGCGAGCGTGGTGACGCCCGTTCCGGTCTTCTCGACGACGCCGGTGCCGACGATCTGGCCCTCGTAGGTGCCGCTGTCGTCCTGGACGAAGCGCAGCCGGCCCTCGTTGCGGATGTTGTCCTGGTTGGCGGAGGTCGTCGGCAGGCTCTGCGCCCTCGCCTCCAGCGTGCCCTCCGGGCCGATGTCGATGCCGGCGGCATAGCCGCCGTTGTTGCCGGTCAGCGCCAGCGTGCCGCGGTTGACGGCGGTGGAGCGGAAGCCGCTCAGGCTGCCGGTGATCGCCCAGCGGCCGAGGCCGTCCTTGGTCAGGGTCTGGAAGTTCGCGAGCGCGCCGGCCAGCGTGTCGCTCGAGCCGAGGGCGCCCTGCAGGGTGAGGTTGTTGTTGCCGGCACCGCCGTCGATGCTGCCGGTGACGGTCGAGCCGGCGAAGAAGAAGAGGTTGTCGTCGCCGCCGGCGAAGATGAGGTCGCCCTCGACCCGGGCGCCGGTCTGGTTGAGGAAGTCGATGCCGAGCCCGCCGTTGGTGCCGATCACCGGGCCGCCGTTGACCTGCTGGATGGTGCCGTGGTTGTCGACGACATTACGCGGCCCCGTCTTGACCTCGTCCTCGAACCAGATGGCGGCGCTCGACTGGGCCGAGATCAGCCCGTGGTTCTCGATCCGGTTGCCGGTGCCGTGGACGTTGACCGCCTCGGCGCGGTTGTCGGTGCCGCGCTGGATCACCCGGGCGCCCTCGCCGATGACGAGGATGCCGTTGCTGTTGAACTCGATCGGCTGCTTGCCGGTCCCGAAGAGGCCGTCGCCGCCGGCGCCGGCGTTGCCCTGGACGAGCGCGCCGGGCGCCAGCGTGATGCGCGCGTCGTCGCCGAGGCTGATCGCGTTGCGGTTGGTGACGACGATCTCGGCCCCGCCGAGCACCTCGACCGTGCGGCCGTGGTCGCCGCGGCCGGTCCCGACGGTCGTGGTGTGCGGGTTGGGCGCAGCCGTGTCGCAGGTCACGACGGTCGTCCCGATGCAGGCGGCGAGCGCCGGACCTGCCGTCGGCGCCTGTGCGAGCGCGGCGAGAATCAAGGGCAGGGCACTCGAAGCCTTCAGCCCCGGGCGGGTCAGTGTCATTGCCGTGCTCCGATAACGAATCGCGGTAGACTACCCCCCGCGCCCACCTATAGTGGGCGTTTGGGCCGATCAATCGAGAATTGTGACGGAGCAGCAGGAAAAGCGCAGCGGTTGTATTCAGGCCGCAAAGTAGTCGGAGAGGATACGGGTGTAGACGGCCTTGAGCGCCTGGATGTCGGCGACGGCGACATGCTCGTCGACCTGGTGCATCGTGGTTCCGACCAGGCCGAACTCGACCACCGGGCAATGCGCCTGGATATAGCGCGCATCGGAGGTGCCGCCGGTGGTGGAGAGCTCGGGGGTCACCCCGGTCTCGGCGGCGACGGCGCGGGCGACGAGGTCGGTGAAGGGGCCGGGCGCGGTCAGGAAGCTCTCGCCGGAGATCTGGAAGCGGGCGGCGATGCCGATGCCGAACTCGGCGGCGACCCGGTCGGCCTCCTCCTCGATCCAGGCCGAGAGCGCGGCGCCGCTGTGGGCGTCGTTGAAGCGGATGTTGACGGCGGCGCGCGCCTCGGCCGGGATGACGTTCGTCGCCGGGTTGCCGACGTCGACCGTGGTGATCGCCAGCGTCGAGGGGCCGAAGTGCCGCGTGCCCTTGTCGAGCCGGTGGCTGGCGAGCCGGTCGAGCAGCCGCACCAGCGCCGGGATCGGGTTCTTCGCCCGCTCGGGATAGGCGGAATGGCCCTGCTTGCCGTAGGCGGTCAGCCAGGCGGTCAGCGAGCCGCGGCGGCCGATCTTGATCGTGTCGCCGAGCCGCTCCGGGCAGGTGGGCTCGCCGACCAGGCAGTGGTCGAACCGCTCGCCGTTCGCCGCCATCCAGTCGAGGATCGCCGGCGTCCCGTCGACGCTCTCGCCTTCCTCGTCGCCGGTGATGGCGAGGGCGATGCTGCCCGCGGGCGGGGTCGCCGCCACGAAGTCGATGGCGGCGGCGGCGAAGGCGGCGACGCCCGACTTCATGTCCGCCGCGCCCCGGCCGTAGAGCCGGCCGTTCTCGACGGCGGCGGCGAAGGGCGGGTGGCGCCAGGCGGCCGGGTCGCCGGTCGGCACCACGTCGGTGTGGCCGTTGAAGCCGAAGACCGGCCCCGCGCTGCCCCAGCGGGCGTGGAGGTTGGCGATGCCGCCGCGGTCGGCGCGGCGGGTGACGAAGCCCGCGCCCGCCAGCAGCGCCTCGAGGAGCCGGATCGCGCCCCCCTCCTCCGGGGTCACCGAGGGGCAGCGGACGAGGGCGGCGGTCAGCTCGACGGGGTCGGTCATGGGGCGGGCCTCCGGGCGGCGAGAGGGCGAAGGGCGAGGATCACGCGCGAAACTATCATCAGTCCGTTGATGTGAAAGCGGTTTCCGAACGGGCGGCATGGAAGTCCTGCGCCCGCGCCAGCTCGGCCGCGTGCCAGGCCGCCGCCTCCGGCCCCGCGGGGTCGCCCCGGAAGCGGCCGAGCCGGGCGGCGGCCTCGAAGAAGCCGGGCGCCGGCAGCCCGTCGCGGGCGCGGCCGACGACGAGCGCGGCGATGAACGGATGGCCGGCCGCCGCGTCCTCCGCCATCAGCGCCTCGAGCAGCCGCGCCACGCCCTGGATGAGCTGCGGCGGGGCGAGGCCGATGCCGAGCGCCGCCTCGCGGTAGGTGACGGTCCGCCGCTCCGCCGCCGCCCGGCACAGGCTCTGCCGCAGCCTCGTCCTCGCCGGCTGCCCGGCGCCCGCATCCGGCATGGCCCCTCCGATGCGCAAAGCGCCGCGGGCCGGTCAGGTGCGGCGGGGGCGCGCGGCGTGAATGACCTTGTAGGTGCCGTCCTCGCCGAGCTTGTCCCATTCGCGGAAGGCGTTGGCAAGGACCGCCTCGTAGGGGAGCTGGCGGTTGGCGACGAGGAAGAGCTGGCCCGCCGGCTTCAGCAGGCGGGCCGCGGCGGCGATGAAGGCGGCCCCGAGATCGGGATCGGCGGCGCGGTCCTGGTGGAAGGGCGGGTTGGTGATGACCGCGTCGCAGGCCGGCCCGCCGTCGAGCCGGGTCACGTCGCTCCAGTGGAACGCGGCGCGCGGGTCGGCGACGTTCGCCCGCGCGGCGTCGAGCGCCAGCGCCTCGGCCTCGTGGAGGTCGAGCGCCTCGATCGCCGGCGAGGCGGCGAGCACCGCCTGCGCCAGCCAGCCCCAGCCGGCGCCGAGGTCGGCGACCCGGCCCGAGAGGCGCCCGCCGAGAACGGCGGCCAGCCGGCGGCTGCCGGGATCGGGATGATCGGGCGAGAACATCCCCGGCGCGGTGAGGAAGCCCTCGGCGTTGCGGCGCGGCGCGGCACCCGCCGCCCAGGCATCGACCGCCGGCGGCAGCTCGGCGGGACGGACCAGCCAGAGGACGCGCCCGTGCGCCTTGACGAAGGTGCCGGCGGGCGGCAGGGCGCGGGCGACCTGCCGGGCGATGGCGTCGACCCCCTCGCTCTTCGCCCCCGCGACGGCGAGCGTCCCGCCGGGCGGCAGCGCGCGGAGGCCGAGGGCGATGTTGCCGAGGCTCTCGGCCCGGCTGCGCGTCAGGTTGACGACGACCATCGCCGGCCCGGCCGCCTCCGGCTCCGGCCGCGCGGTCACGGCATGACCGGCCGCCAAGAGCGAATCGTGCAGCGGCCGGAAGCCCTGCACGCAGCGCAGCCGCGCGCGCGGCACCATGTCGAGGAAGGGCGAGGGCACGGCGCGCAGCACGAGAATCGCCCCCGCCTCGGGCAGGGCGAGCGCGCCCGAGGAGACGGCGAGCGCCAGTCGATCGGCCCGGGGCATCGGCGGCGACATGCGGGGGAACGGGTCCCCTACTCCTTTTCCATGGTGCACTGCAGCGGGTGCTGGTTCCGCCGCGAATAGTCCATCACCTGCGTCACCTTGGTCTCGGCGATCTCGAAGGAGAAGACGCCGACGACGGCGAGGCCCTTGCGGTGGACGGTCATCATGATCTCGAGCGCCTGCTGGTGGCTGGCGCCGAAGAAGCGCTCGAGCACGTGGACCACGAACTCCATCGGCGTGTAGTCGTCGTTGAGCAGCAGGACCTTGTAGAGCGGCGGGCGCTGCGTGCGCGCGCGTGTCTTGGTGAGCACACCAGTTTTCGGGTCCGACGCAGTCATCGTGAGTCCAGGGCGGAAAGCGGGCTTCGATCTATCGTCGCATTATATATGGGAACGGCCGGATTAGAAAAGGCTGGCCTGCCGCCGGCGCGCGGGGCCGGCGCGGCCCCGTCCGGCGCCGCAAACGAAAAGCCCCGGCGACACGGAGGTCGCCGGGGAGAATCAATCAGCACTCTCGCCGGGGCGGACTGCCAGGGAGGACAGCGCCCGCCTTCGGCGTACCGACTAAATCAGAGGCTGAACGAGCGCAGGGCCTCGGTGGCCTTGGTCACGCGGGCGCCGAGCGGGGCGCTGATGTCCTTGGCGGCGGCGACGTAGATCTCGTTCATCTTGGTCGCCTGCGAGACGAAGCCCTCGAACGCGCTCTGGGCGTAGGAGGTCTGCTTCTCGAAGAGCTCGGTGAGGGTCTTCGCCGAGGCGAAGTCCTGGGCCGCGGCGACACCCTCCTCGAAGGACTTCTTCGAGTAGGCGCTGATCTCGGTGCCGATGCCCTCGGCAGCCTTGGCGGCGATCTCGGACGACTTCACGAAGGCGTCGACGTTCTCCTGACCGAAGGCGGTCAGACCCTCGAAGCCCTTCGAGAGCTTCTCGAACTGCTCGGTGACGGTCTTCTGGGTGTCGGCGACGAAGCTCTCGACCTTCGCGGTGGCTTCCTGAACGACGTTCGAGACGTCGAGGGTGGCGTCGGTGGCAGCGGCCTTGGCGCTGGTGCGGGACATTTCTCTCTCCAGGGTAATCGTGTTTCGATGACCCCGATATAGGGAACCATGCTGCACTGCGTCAAGGGCTTTTGCTGCGGTGCACCATGAATTTTTTCCGCCACACCCGAGCCCCGCGGCGACGGCCTTCGAAACAAAGGTATTTTCGGCCCCGGACTCGCATGCTAGGCTTAATCCAAAATAAAGCATTCGCTCGCTAGCGTTTGCGACAACCCGAGGCAAGGCGCGCCCGGCGCGCCGGAGGCAGTGATGGTCCAGACCCTATCGCGCGGGGTGATTCTCGCCGTCGGCTTGGTATTCTGCGCGGCCGTGGCGCAGGCGCAGCAGCATGCGGCGCTGGTCATGGATGCCCGCACCGGGCGGATCATCCACGAGGAGAATGCCGACACCCGGGTGCATCCCGCCTCGCTGACCAAGATGATGACGCTCTACATCGTCTTCGACCAGATCCGGCAGGGCCGCCTCTCGCTCGACCAGAAGATCACCGTCTCGGCCAATGCCGCCGCCCAGCCGCCCTCGCGGCTCGGGCTGAAGGCGGGGCAGAAGATCGAGCTGCGCTACCTGATCCGCGCCGCGGCGATCAAGTCGGCGAACGACGCGGCGACGGCCATGGGCGACGCCATCGGCGGATCCGAGGAGGGATTCGCCCGGATGATGAACCAGTACGCCCGGGCGATGGGCCTCGACAGCACCAGCTTCAAGAACGCGAACGGCCTGACCCGGCCGGGGCACATGTCCACCGCCCGCGACATGGCGACGCTGGGGCGGCGGCTCGTCTACGACTTCCCGCAGTATTACAACATCTTCGGCCGCACCTCGACCTCGGCCGGCATCGCCACGGTCAGGAACACCAACCGCCGGGTGCTCGAGGAGTACCAGGGCGCGGACGGGATCAAGACCGGCTACACCAAGGCGGCCGGCTTCAACGTCGTCTCCTCGGCGCAGCGCGGCGACCGGCGGGTGATCGTCGCCGTCCTGGGCGGCCGCTCGACCGCCTCGCGCAACGCCGAGGCCGAGCGGCTCATGGACCTCGGCTTCTCGCGCATGCCGGCGACGGCGCGCGTGGTGGCGCCGACGCCGCTGCGGACCGTCGCCGTCGCCTCGGCGGCGCCGCGCGGCTCGACCGCCGCGCCGGTCGTGGTCGCCAGGACCGACGGATCGATCGCCTCGGTGCGGCCGATGCCGCGCTCGCTCGACAGCGACGCCATCTCCCGCAACAGCGCGACGATCGCCGCCGCCATCGCCGAGGTGAACGCCGAGCTGACGGCGCAGGCCGCGCGCAACGCGCCGCCCGCCGCCGAGGGCCGGCCGATACCCCGCCCCGGGTCGGTTGCCGGGCCGGTCGCCAGCGTGAAGGCGGTCGTGGGCTCGGCCTCGACCTTCGCCGTCGCCGAGCCGGCCGCGCGCCCGGCGCCGCCCGACCCCGCCGCGCTCGAGGTGGCCAGCGCCGGCACCACCGGCGGCAACGACTGGGGCGTGCAGCTCGGCGCCTATCGCGCCAAGGGCGACGCCGAGCGCCAGCTCCTCACCACCGCGCTGCAGGACGTGCCCGAGCTCGCCGGCGGCCTGCGCCGGGTCGAGGCGGCCAAGGTACGCGGCGTGACGGTCTACCGCGCCCAGTTCGTCGGCCTCAGCCAGCAGGACGCCCTCGGCGCCTGCGCCGCGCTCGCACGGCTCCAGGCCGCCTGCCTGCCGCTCGCGCCGGGGATCTAGCCCCTACCTCACGCCGCCACCGAGACCGCCGGCAGCTCGAGCGCGCGCACGAGGTCGCGCACCTCCTGCCGGGCGGCGATGTTCGACATGCTCATCGCCTGCGGATCCGCCTCGCGCAGGTCGAGCAGCGTGAGCCCGGAGAGGAAGAGCTCGCGGAAGACCACCCGCTCCGAGAAGCCCGGGATCAGCCGGAAGCCGATCCGCCGGGCCAGCTCGTCGAGCGCGCTGGCCACCCGGCGCTTGTTGCGCGCGTCGAGCATCGTCATCCGGTTCCGCAGCACCACCCAGTCCATCGGCCGCCGCCCGCTCGCCGCCCGCGCCTGCCGCGCCTTCCAGACCATCTCGGAATAGACCGACGGCCCCCGGATCGCCCCCGAGGCCGGATCGAGCCGGGCCAGCATGTCGAAATCGACCAGGCTGTCGTTCATCGGCGTGATGAGCGTGTCGGCCCGCGCATGGGCGAGCCGCGAGTAGGTCGAATAGGACCCCGGACAGTCGACCACCACATAGTCGGCGCCCGCGAGCTCGACCAGCGCCGCGGCGAAGCGGCTCTCCTCCTCCGCCTCCGCCTCGGCGCGGCTGTCGAGCGTGCTCGCCTCGAGCAGCAGCCGCCGCGGCATCGGCAGCTGGATGCCGTGCCGCCGCATGTAGTCCTGGCGGTTGTCGAGATAGCGGAACAGGCTCTTCTGCCGCAGGTCGAGGTCGAGCGCCCCGACCGAATGCCCGGCCCGCACCAGCGCCGTGATGAGATGCATGGCGGTCGTCGACTTGCCCGATCCGCCCTTCTCGTTCCCCATCACGATCAGCCGCATCATACAGCCTCGTTCACCAAATGACGCGCCCCTCTCCAGGCGCCCCACCAGATTTAGACGATCATCACGATTCCCGGAAGAAGAATCACGCGCCCGGCCTGCAAGGCAGAAACGAAACGACCCGCCGGGCGCCATGCCCGGCGGGTCGCTGTCTCGCAGCCCCGGCCCGCGTCAGTGGGCCGGCGCCGAAGGCCCTTCGCCGGCCGGCGGCGAGATCGGCGGCGCCTTGGCCGCCTCCGCCGCCTCGTCCCACTCGATCGGCTCGGGCATCCGGACGAGCGCCGTCTTCAGCACGTCCATCACGTTCGCGACCGGGATCAGCTCGAGCCCGTTCTTCACGTTGTCCGGGATCTCGCGCAGGTCCTTCACGTTGTCGGCCGGGATCATCACCGTGGTGATGCCGCCCCTGAGCGCCGCCAGCAGCTTCTCCTTCAGCCCGCCGATCGGCAGCACGTTGCCGCGCAGCGTCACCTCGCCGGTCATCGCCACGTCGCGCCTGACCGGGATCCCGGTCAGCACCGAGACGATCGAGGTCACCATGGCGATGCCCGCCGACGGCCCGTCCTTCGGGGTCGCCCCCTCGGGAACGTGGACGTGGATGTCCACCGTCTCGAACATCGGCGGCTTCAGCCCGAGCGTCGTCGCCCGCGAGCGCACCCAGGAGGAGGCCGCGTCGATCGACTCCTTCATCACGTCGCCGAGCGTGCCGGTCGTCTTCATCCGCCCCTTGCCGGGCAGCTTCAGCGCCTCGATCGAGAGGAGGTCGCCCCCCACCTCGGTCCAGGCGAGGCCGGTCACCACGCCGACCTGGTCCTCGGTCTCGGCCAGGCCGAACTTGAACCGCCGCACCCCGAGATACTCCTCGAGGTTCTCCGGCGTCACCACCACCTTCGCCGCCTTGCCGCGCACGATCTCGGTCACCGCCTTGCGGCAGAGCTTGGCGATCTCGCGCTCGAGGTTCCGCACGCCGGCCTCGCGGGTATAGTAGCGCACGATGTCGCGCAGGCCCGCGTCGGTCAGCTCGAACTCGTCCGGCTTCAGGCCGTGGCCCTTCTCCTGCTTCTCGATCAGGTGCTGGCGCGCGATCTCGACCTTCTCGTCCTCGGTGTAGCCGGGGATCGAGATGATCTCCATCCGGTCCAAGAGCGGCCGCGGCATGTTGTACGAATTCGCCGTGGTGATGAACATCACGTTGGAGAGGTCGTACTCCACCTCGAGATAGTGGTCCGAGAAGGTCGCGTTCTGCTCCGGATCGAGCACCTCGAGCATCGCCGAGGCCGGGTCGCCGCGGAAGTCCTGCCCCATCTTGTCGATCTCGTCGAGCAGGATCAGCGGGTTCGTGGTCTTGGCCTTCTTCATCGACTGGATGATCTTGCCGGGCATCGAGCCGATGTAGGTCCGCCTATGCCCGCGGATCTCCGCCTCGTCCCGGACGCCGCCGAGCGAGATGCGGATGAACTCGCGGCCCGTGGCCTTGGCCACCGACTTGCCGAGCGAGGTCTTGCCGACGCCCGGAGGCCCGACCAGGCAGAGGATCGGCCCCTTCAGCTTGTCCGAGCGCGACTGCACCGCCAGGAACTCGATGATCCGGTCCTTGACCTTCTCGAGCCCGTAATGGTCGTCGTCGAGCACCTTCTGCGCATGGCCGAGATCCTTCCTGATCTTCGACTTCTTGCCCCAGGGGATCGACAGCATCCAGTCGAGGTAGTTGCGCACCACCGTCGCCTCGGCCGACATCGGGCTCATCGAGCGCAGCTTCTTCAGCTCGCCCACCGCCTTGTCCTTGGCCTCCTTCGAGAGCTTGGTCCTGGCGATCCGCTCCTCGAACTCGCTGGCGTCGTCCTGGCCCTCGCCCTCGCCGCCGAGCTCGCGCTGGATCGCCTTCATCTGCTCGTTGAGGTAATACTCGCGCTGGGTCCGCTCCATCTGCGTCTTGACCCGGCTCTTGATCTTCTTCTCGACCTTCAGGACGCTCATCTCGCCCTGCATCAGGCCGTAGATCGCCTCGAGCCGCTCGCCGATGTCGCCCTGCTCGAGCAGCTTCTGCTTCTCCTCGAGCTTCACGCCGAGATGGCCGGCCACCGTGTCGGCGAGCTTGCCCGCCGGCATCGAATCGCTGATCGCCGAAACCGCCTCCTCCGGGATGTTCCGGTTGAGCTTGGCGTAGCGCTCGAACTCCTCGGCGACGGCGCGCGACAGCGCCTTGATCGCCGACGGATCCTTTTCCGTCTCGGGGATCTCGCCCGCCTCGGCCTCGAAGAAGACCGGGTTGTCGAGGAAGGCGCTGATCTCCACCCGCACCTTGCCCTCGACCAGCACCTTCACGGTGCCGTCGGGCAGCTTCAGGAGCTGCAGGACGTTGGCGAGCACGCCGGTGCGGTAGATCCCCTCCGCCTTCGGCTCATCCTCCGACGCGTCCTTCTGGCTGGCCAGCAGGATCTGCTTGTCGTCCTTCATCACCGCCTCGAGCGCGCGGACACTCTTCTCGCGACCGACGAAGAGCGGCACGATCATGTGGGGGAAGACCACGATGTCGCGCAGCGGCAGGACGGGATAGGACGGGCTGCTCAATTCTGTCATATGAACTGGTCCTCATCTGGCGAAGCGCCCGGTCCCGATCCTCGGCGGCCTCGGCGCCTCCACCGAAGTGAAATGGCGCGCCGGCCGTGGCGTTTCAAGTCGCCGGCATCTTTGCGCCGCGGGGCCGGGGGTTGCAAGACGCCGCCGCGCCGGTTTACCCGCGGGCGGCCTCCCGCCCACCGCGCCATCCGCATGATTGCGATGGGGTTTTCCGTCGCGATCCGGATCCTGGCCCGGGCGTCGCCGTTGCCCCCGGCCGTGCTCATCGCGAGCGGAAGCGACCCCCGCCTCGCCTTTTCAGTCGAGCCCGGCGAATTCCTCGACGAGCCGCGGCCAATCCGTCTCGGGCGGGAAGCCGGGATAGGAATGCACCGCCGGCGTGCCTGCCCAGGCGAGCTTCTCCGCCGTGCAGGTCTCGACGAAGGGCACGAACCAGCCCGGCTCGTCGAGCGCGGTCGCCCGCACGTTCACGAACCAGTCGATCCCCTCCATCCGGGTGAAGAGCCAGCTCTTGCACCAGCCGCAGAAATGGTGCCGCTGCGCCCCGTGCAGCCCGCCGAGCTCGGTCTCGCCCTCGGTGACGGCGAAGCCGGCCACCGGCACCGCCACCGACAGCGAGAAGGCGCTCGCCGTCATCCTCTGGCAGCCGCGGCAGTGGCAGGCGACGGTGACGAAGGGCGCCTCGCTCACCCGGAAGCGCACCTTCCCGCACCGGCATCCCCCGTCCCAGGGCAGCCTCCAGTCCCGCATCGCACCCTCCCGTCCTCATGCGCCCGGCGCCCCCGCCTACCGGCTCGCGGCCCGCGAAGGCAACAGGGCCTGACGGACGGCGCCTATCCGGGATCGTCGGCGGGGAGGTTCGCCGGGTTCCACACGACCTCCCACAGATGGCCGTCGGGGTCGCGGAAATAGCCGGCGCGGCCGCCCCAGAAGGTTTCCTGCGCCGGCTTGACGATCTCGGCGCCGGCGCGGGCGGCCTCGTCCATCACCTGGTCGACCTGCTCCTGCCGCATGACGTTGTGCCCGATGGTGAAGGCGGTCGGGCTGATCGGCGCCCTGGTCAGCCCGGAGTCGTGCGCAATGTCATCCTGCGCCCAGAGCGCGAGCTTCAGCCCGCCGGCCAGGGTGAAGAAGGCGACGGCGCCGTGTTCGAACTCGCGGCCGACGATGCCCTCCGTCGGCAGCCCGAGGCCGTCGCGGTAGAAGGCGAGCGAACGCTCGAGATCGGCGACGCCGATCGTCAGAACGGAAATGCGCGGCTTCATGGCAATCTCCTCCCTCGTCCGAACCGGAGGATAGGCGACGACGGCGGCCGGCGCGAGACGTGCCTGTCATGCGCTCGCGCACCGGGTTCTTCGCCCCAGGCGCGTAATACAACGTATAGACGAAAATCAACTACCTGATATGAAATGATTTTTCCGCCGGGCACGCGTGCCACCCGTGCGCCCGCCTCAGACGGGCTCCAGATCCCCCTCGGCCCGCAGCGCCTCGAACTCCGCCACGAACCGGCCCAGCCGCCCCTCGGCGATCGCCGCCCGGAGCCCGGCCATCAGCTCCTGGTAGTAGTGGAGGTTGTGCCAGGTCAGCAGCATCGCCGCGATGATCTCCCCGGCCTTGAAGACGTGGTGCAGGTAGGCCCGCTCGTAGCTCCGGCAGCAGGGGCAGGCGCAGTCCGGGTCGAGCGGCCGCGGATCCTCGGCATGGCGGGCGTTCTTGATGTTGACCGCCCCGCGCCGGGTCAGCGCCTGCCCGGTCCGCCCCGACCGGGTCGGCAGCACGCAGTCGAACATGTCGACCCCGCGCAGAACGCCCCCGACGATATCGTCCGGCTTGCCCACCCCCATCAGGTAGCGCGGCCGGTCCTCCGGCAGCGCCCCCGGCAGATAGTCGAGCACCCCGAACATCGCCGCCTGCCCCTCGCCCACCGCCAGCCCGCCGATCGCATAGCCGTCGAAGCCGATCGCCTTCAGCGCCTCGGCCGATTCCTCGCGCAGCTCCCGCGTCACGCCCCCCTGCACGATCCCGAAGAGCGCATGCCCCGGCCGGTCGCCGAACGCCGCCCGCGACCGCTCCGCCCAGCGCATCGAGAGCCGCATCGACGCCGCCACCGCCTTCTCCTCCGCCGGCAGCGCCGGGCATTCGTCGAAGCACATCACGATGTCCGACCCGAGCAGCCGCTGGATCTCCATGCTCCGCTCCGGCGAGAGGTGATGCATCGCCCCGTCCACATGGCTGCGGAAGCTCACCCCCTCCTCGCCGAGCTTGCGGAGCTCGGCGAGGCTCATCACCTGGAAGCCGCCCGAATCGGTCAGGATCGGCCGCTCCCAGTTCATGAACCGGTGCAGCCCCCCGAGCCGCGCCACCCGCTCCGCCCCCGGCCGCAGCATCAGGTGATAGGTGTTGCCAAGCAGGACGTCCGCCCCTGTCGCCCGCACGCTCTCCGGCAGCATCGCCTTGACCGTCGCCGCCGTCCCGACCGGCATGAAGGCCGGCGTGCGGATCTCCCCGCGCGGCGTCTCGAGCACCCCGGTCCGGGCCCGCCCGTCCCGCGCCGCGATCCGGAAGTCGACGCCGCTCGCCATGTCCGTCCCCCGCGCCTCCGGGCGATTCCCGCCCGGCCGACTGGCTCCGACAGTCCGGCCGGATGGTCAACCGCCGATCGGCGCCGCGAAAACCGGGCGAAGACGAGCCCCACCTCGCCGGCCGGAATCGCCCTTCGCCGCCTCTCTGGACGATGCAGGCCGTTTCTCTTATATATTTGCTCAGGATTTCCGAGGACCGAGGGGCGGAAGCGATGAACATCGAAACGGACGCACCGATGGAAGGCACGCCGCTCATCAAGCCGTCGACGACCGACCATCCGCTCTACGACCAGGTGGTCGAGGCCTGCCGCACGGTCTATGACCCTGAAATCCCGGTCAACATCTTCGACCTCGGCCTCGTCTACACCATCGAGATCAATGCCGACAGCGACATCGCCATCGCCATGTCGCTGACCGCGCCGGGTTGCCCGGTGGCCGGCGAGATGCCCGGCTGGGTCGCCGAGGCGGTCGGCGCCATCCCCGGCGTGCGCCACGTGGACGTGGAACTCGTCTGGGAGCCGCAGTGGGGCATGGACATGATGTCGGACGAGGCCCGGCTCGAGCTCGGGTTCATGTGAGCGGACCCGCGGCCGTTCAAGCCG
>NZ_CALLYO010000431.1 GCF_937858865.1 uncultured Amaricoccus sp.
CCGCCGGCGTGAACTGGCCGTGGGTGCCGAAGAGGATGTCGGCCCGGTCGCCCACCGCCTCGCGGATGCGGCGGCAGAAGAGGGCGGAGCGGTCGAGGTCGGCCAGCGTCGGCTGGTGGCCGCCGTGGATGGTGTAGGGGCCGGCGGGGTCGAACTTGATCGCGGTGAAGCCCATCTCCGCCATGCGCGCGGCGCAGGCAGCCGAGGCGTGCGGGTCGCCGTAGAAGCGCGCCGGATCCTCGCCCGGCCCAGGATAGAGGTAGGTGTAGCTGCGCAGCCGGTCGCGCAGCCGCCCGCCCCAGAGCGCCCAGACCGGCCGGTCATGCGCCTTGCCGAGGATGTCCCAGCAGGCGATCTCGAGCCCGGAGAAGGCGCCGATCACCGTCGGGTCCGGCCGCTGGCTGAAGCCGGCGGAATAGGCGCGCCGGAACATGAGCTCGACGTTCTCCGGGCTCTCGCCGGCCATGTGCCGGGCGAAGACGTCGGAGATCACCGCCCGCATCGCCTCGGGGCCGACGGTGGCGGCATAGACCTCGCCCCAGCCGGTGATGCCGTCGTCGGTCGTGAGCTTCACGAAGATGAAGTAGCGGCCGCCGAAGCCGGGCGGCGGGTTGCCGACGACGAGGATGTCGAGGTCGGCGAGCCTCATCCGAAGACGACCACGTTGCGGCGGGCGGCGCCCGAGCGGCTGGCGGCGATGGCGGGGTTGATCTCCTCGAGCCGCCAGCGCCCGGAGACGAGCTCGGCGAGCTTCAGTCGCCCGGCACGCCAGTGGCCGATCAGCCAGGGGATGTCGCGCGCCAGCACCGCGCGGCCCATGCGGGCGCCGGTGATCGTCTGGTTGAGCGCGGCGAGGCCGGTCGGGTCGTAGCCGACGACCGTGCCGGTCGCCGGCATCCCGACCACGACCAGCGTCCCGCCGGCCGCGAGATAGCCGGCGGCGGCGCCGATCGCCGAAGGCGCCCCCACGGTGACGACCGCGAGGTCGACCCCCCGCCCGCCGGTCAGCCGCCGGATCGCCTCGCCCGTGCCCTCGTCGGCCAGGACCCCGTCGGTCGCCCCGAACTCCGCCGCCGCGGCGAGCTTGCCGGGCAGCGGATCGACCGCGACGATCCGCCCGGCGCCGGCGATCGCCGCGCCCTGCACCGCGTTGAGCCCGACGCCGCCCGCCCCCACCACCGCGACGCTGGCGCCCGGCGCCAGGCGGCCGGCGTTGACGACCGCGCCGACCCCGGTGATGACGCCGCAGGCGAGAAGGCAGGCGAGATCGGCCGGCAGGTCCGCCGGCAGCGGCACGCACTGGCTCGCATCGACCACCACCGCCTCGGCGAAGGCGCCCGTGTTCATCCCCTGCGCCAGCACCCTTCCGGCGGCGTCCCGGAGCGGGCTTTCCCCCGCGTCCCAGGCGTGCGCGCAGGAGGTCGGCGCCCCGCCGGCGCAGGCCGGGCAATGCCCGCAGGCGCGGATGAGCGTCACCAGCACGAAGTCGCCGGGCGCGAAGCCCCTCACCCCCGGCCCGACCGCGGTCACCTGCCCGGCAGCCTCGTGCCCGTAGACCGCGGGCAGGGCCCCGCCCCAGGCCCCGTCGGCATAGGCGATGTCGGAATGGCAGATGGCGCAGGCCAGGATCCGGACCGCGACCTGGAACGGCCCCGGTGCGGCCAGCGTCACCTCCTCGACGGTCAGGGGCTGCCCAAATCCGCGGCAGACGGCGGCGCGCATGGTGACGATCCCGCTGGTTGGCCGCCGGCGAGCTTACGGCTGCCGACCCGCGCCGCAAGGGGCAATTGCCCTCGCCGCCCGCCGCGCCGAAGCCTATGCTTGGGGCGAGTGATTCAGGAGGTTCCGCGCATGTCCCGCACTACGCTCGCAGCCCTTCTCCTCGTCCTGCCGCTCGCGCCCGCCCTCGCCCAGACCGCCGGGCTGACGCTCGAGCAGGTCGAGCGGAAATACCCGCGCATGAGCCCGGTGCACATCCTCAAGTGCGACCGCGACGGCGACCAGATCTTCACCCGCACCGAGATGCTCTGCGTGGCGGGGATCTACGAGCAGATGTATCTCGACCGCCGCTGAGCCCCGGGCTTGCCGACCTCGCGCGCCGCGGCCTAGGGTCGCCCATGCCCGAGCCGCGATTCATCCACCTGCGCCTGCACTCCGCCTATTCGCTTCTCGAGGGCGCGATTCCGGTGAAGAAGCTCGCCGGCCTCTGCGAGGCGGCGGGGATGCCCGCCCTCGCCTTGACCGACACGGGCAACCTCTTCGCGGCGCTCGAGTTTTCCGAATCCCTCGCCAAGGCCGGCATCCAGCCGATCATGGGCTGTCAGCTCGCCCTCTCCCATGCCGAGCCGGCCCATCCCGGCGACAGGATCCCCGAGCCGGCGCCGATCGTGCTGCTGGCGCAGGACGCGGCGGGCTTCGGCAACCTGATGAAGCTCTCCTCGCGCAACTTCCTCGACTGCGGGGCGGCGCTGCCGCACATCACGCTCGCCCAGCTCGCGGATCATGCGGCCGGGCTGATCTGCCTGACCGGCGGCGCCGGGGGGCCGCTCGGGGCGCTGATCCGCGAGGATCATCTGCCCCGCGCCCGGGTGCTCGCCGAGGCGCTGGCGCGGCTCTTCCCCGGCCGGCTCTATGTCGAGATCCAGCGCCACCCGCTGAACGACGCCCCGCGCACGCCCCTCGAGGAGGCGACCGAGCCGGGGCTGGTCACGCTGGCCTACGAGCTCGGCCTGCCGCTCGTCGCCACCAACGACGTCCAGTTCCCGACCGCCGCGCTCTACGACGCGCACGACGCGCTGCTCTGCATCGCCGAGGGCGCCTACGTCGACCAGCAGGCGCCGCGCCGGCGGCTGACGCCCGAGCACCGCTTCAAGTCGCAGGAGGAGATGGCCGAGCTCTTCGCCGACCTGCCCGAGGCGGTGGCGAACACGGTCGAGATCGCCCGCCGCTGCGCCTTTCGGCCGCGCACCCGCAAGCCGATCCTGCCGCGCTTCGCCGAGGACGAGGTCGAGGAGCTGCGCCGGCAGGCGCGCGAGGGGCTCGAGGCGCGCCTCGCGGTCATCCCGCACGCGGCGGCGGCCGGGACTTACCGCGAGCGGCTGGAGTTCGAGCTCGGGGTCATCGAGGGGATGGGCTTCCCCGGCTACTTCCTGATCGTCGCCGACTTCATCAAGTGGGCCAAGGCGCACGACATCCCGGTCGGCCCGGGCCGCGGCTCGGGCGCCGGCTCTCTCGTGGCCTACGCGCTGACGATTACCGACCTAGACCCATTGCGTTACGGGCTTCTCTTCGAGCGGTTCCTCAACCCCGAGCGCATCTCTATGCCGGACTTCGACATCGACTTCTGCATGGACCGGCGCGAGGAGGTGATCGCCTACGTGCAGGAGCGCTACGGGCGCGACCGGGTGGCGCAGATCATCACCTTCGGCGCGCTGCTCTCGAAGGCCGCGGTGCGCGACGTCGGGCGGGTGCTGCAGATGCCCTACGGGCAGGTCGACCGGCTCTCGAAGCTGATCCCGGTCGAGGGGGTGAAGCCGGTCTCGATCGAGAAGGCGCTGGCCGACGAGCCGCGGCTGCGCGAGGAGGCGCGGAAGGACCCGCAGGTCGCGCGGCTGCTCGGGATCTCCGGGCAGATCGAGGGGCTGCTGCGCAATGCCTCCACCCATGCCGCGGGCGTCGTGATCGGCGACCGGCCGCTCGAGGAGCTGGTGCCGCTCTACCGCGACCCGCGCTCGGACATGCCGGCGACGCAGTACAACATGAAGTGGGTCGAGCAGGCGGGGCTGGTGAAGTTCGACTTCCTCGGGCTGAAGACGCTGACGGTGATCCGCAACGCGCTCGACCTTCTCGCCGCCCGCGGGGTGGTCGTCGACATCGGGGCGATCCCGCTCGACGATGCGAAGACCTACGAGGTCTATGCCAGCGCGCAGACCGTCGCGGTCTTCCAGGTGGAATCGACGGGGATGCGCACGGCGCTGCGGCAGCTCAGGCCGACCTGCATCGAGGACATCATCGCGCTGGTCGCGCTCTATCGCCCGGGGCCGATGGAGAACATCCCGAAGTTCTGCAACGTGAAGAACGGCCGCGAGCCGCGCGAGAGCCTGCATCCGACGATCGACGCGATCCTCGACGAGACGCAGGGGATCATCGTCTACCAGGAGCAGGTGATGGAGATCGCCCGCAAGATGGCGGGCTATTCGCTCGGGGGCGCCGACCTGCTGCGCCGGGCGATGGGCAAGAAGATCCAGGCCGAGATGGACGCGCAGAAGCCGCTCTTCATCGAGGGGGCGAAGGCGAACGGCGTCTCCAAGGCCAAGGCGGACGAGGTCTGGAACCTGCTCGACAAGTTCGCCAACTACGGCTTCAACAAGTCGCACGCCGCCGCCTATGCCGTGGTCAGCTACCAGACCGCCTGGCTGAAGGCGAACCATCCGGTCGAGTTCATGGCCGCGGTGATGAACTGCGACATCCACCTGACCGACAAGCTCGGGCCCTACCGGCAGGAGGTGGACCGGCTCGGGATCGCGGTGGTGGCCCCTTGCGTCAATCGCTCGGGCGCGACCTTCGGCGTCGAGGACGGGCGCATCCTCTATGCGCTCGGCGCGCTGAAGAACGTGGGCGTCGACGCCATGCGGCTGATCGAGGAGGAGCGTCGGGCGCATGGCCCGTTCGACGGCCTGTTCGACTTCGCCGCCCGGGTCGACCTGCGCCGGGTCGGCAAGCGGGCGCTCGAGATGCTCGCCCGCGCCGGCGCGCTCGACGCGCTCGATTCGAACCGCCGCAAGGTCTTCGAGAACCTCGAGCAGCTCATGGCCTGGTCGGGGGCGGTGCACGAGGACAAGGCGTCCGCCCAGGTCAGCCTCTTCGGCGAGGCGACGACGGCGCTGCCGCCGCCGCGCCTGCCGCAGCCGGACGACTGGTCGCCGATGGAGCGGCTGGCGCAGGAGCATGCCGCGATCGGCTTCTATCTCTCCGGCCACCCGCTCGACGACTATGCCGGGGCGCTCCGCCGCGAGCGGGTCCTCACCTGCGCGGAGCTGCACCGCAAGGCCGCCGGCGCCTCGCCGATGATCGCCCAGGTCGCCGGCACCGTGTCGGCGCTCGACCAGCGCAAGTCGGCCCGCGGCACCCGCTTCGCCTTCGTTCGCCTGTCGGACCCGACCGGGCTCTACGAGGTCCGCATGTTCTCCGACGTGCTCGACGTCGCGCGCGACCATCTCGAGCCGGGCATGAACGTCGTGCTGACCGTCGAGGCGACGCTCGAGGACGACGAGCTGAAGCTGCTGGCGCGGGCGGCGCAGCCGATCGACGTGGCGCTCGCCGGCGCCGCCTCGGCCGGCCTGCGCCTCTACCTCGACGACCGCATCGCCATGACCTCGCTGGCCAGCCGGCTCGCGGCGGTCGTCCGCGATTCGAACGCCCGGCGCCGCGGCCCCCTGAGCCTCGTGCTCATGCACCCCGAGCTCCCGGGCGAGGTCGAGATCGCCCTGCCCGACCCCTACCCGATGTCGCCGCAGGTGCTGAGCGCCCTCAAGACCGTCCCCGGCGTCGTGCACATCGAGGAGTTCTGAGCCGCTGGCGTCCGCGCCCGCCGGGCTATAGCGTAGCGGAGCCTTGCGCCCTGCCGCCTCGCCGAACCGGTCCGAACCCACGTGCTGTCCGCCGCGATCGCCGATCTCGTTCTGCTGGCCCTGGTGGCGGGGCTGAGCCCCTTTCCGCTCGTCGCGGCCGTCGTGGCGGCGGGGTCCGACGAACCGGCGACGGCCCCGGCCTTCGCCGCCGGCTGGGTCGCGGGGCTCGGCACCCTGGCCGCGGTCTTCTTCCTGGTCGCCGGCGAGATCGACCCGGGCCGCGCCGGCCCCGACGCCTGGGTGCAGATCCTCGCCGGCGCCGCGCTCCTTCTCGCCGCCGGCCTCAAGTGGCGCGGCCGGCCGCGCCGCGGTGCGCCGGCCGAGCCGCCGCGCTGGATGTCGCCGCTCGACGGGGCGCCGGCCTCCGCCTTCGGCATCGGCGCGGCGCTCGGCGGCGCCAACCCGAAGAATCTCGCCCTCGCGGCTGCCGCCGCGGCGACCGCGCATTACCACGGCCTCCTCGGCCTGCGCGCCGCACTCGGCGCGCTTGTCTTCGTCGGCGTTGGCTCCTCCACCGTCGTCGGCATCGTGCTCGCGGCCCGCCTCGGCGGCGCACGGACGGCAGGCCTGCTCGCCGCGCTGAAGCGGTTCATGCTCCGCTACAGCAACGTGATCACGATGGCCATCTGCGGCCTTGCCGGGGTCAAGCTGCTCTACGAGGGGCTCTCGATCCTGCTTCGCTAGCCGGCGGGATGCGCTCGTCCGGTCCGGAACACGACGCGGGTGCAACGAAAAAGGGCCCCGCCTCTCGGCGGGGCCCTTTTTGCCAGCTCGGGAGCGGATCAGGCCGCTTCCGAGCGCTGCGCCTGCTGCCGCTCGCTCTCCTCGCGGCTCAGCGCCACCGAGGTGCGAACGCCGCGACGCACGAACTCCACCATGCCCTTGACCGTACGCTCGTTGGGGTCGATCCCGGCGCACATCAGCACTTCTCGCCCGTCGCGCGAGCGCGCCCAGCGCGCGATGACGTCGGCACCGTTGCCATACTTCTTGTCGTCGGCGATGGCGTCGTCCAGCGCAGCCAGGACCACCGCGGCAAACAGCTTCTGCGCCCGGTGACCCTGGTCGTTGTTGAACGCCACATCGTCCACGTAATCAAACATTACGCCGTTCCTTCCTAAGTCCTGTCCGGGCGCACTATGGCGATTCAGTGACACGGGGTGGACTGCCGATTCCACATGGCCGACATGCACCGACCGTATACCGACGTCGACCCATATAGGCCCCTCGCGAACACGAATCAACAATCGTCAGCCGGAATCTTCCGCAACTGCGAAGGAATTGCCGATGGCGTCGGATTCTCGTCCGACCAGGTCAGTCCGCGGTAGTCGAAGCCGGTCTCCAGCGTCGGCTTGACCACCAGGAAATAGGGCGAGAGATCGAAGTCGCGCGGCGCGAACAGCGAATGGTGCCGGATGTGGAGGATTTCGCTGCGCTGCGAGCGCGCCAGCCGGTCGGCGCGGAATTCGCGCGTGATCACAGGCAGGATCGGATAGCGGATCCGCCCGAAGGCCTCGGCGATCAGCGTCGAGCAGATCGCCCGCGTCGGGTCGCCCGACCCGAAGGAGAGGAGCCGCCGCCGCCAGCGCACCGGCACCGGCGGCGTCGGCATGAAGTAGCGCATCATGTCGGTGATGTTCTTCAGGTCGTAGCTCTTGCCGAGGCTGGCCACCATGAAGTCGACGAGCCGCGCCCGGTCCTGCGGCGAGAGCCCGCTCGCCCGGCAGATCCGTGTGTTGTAGAGCTCGTACTTCGAGAGCGGCACGGCGATGCAGCCGTCGCCGAGGTTGACCTCGATCAGGCTGAGCGGCTCGCCGTCGGGCGTCACCCGCCCGAGCGCGTTGCCGACGTAGAAGGCGGCATGCGACCAGGTGGACTGGGTGAGATACTTGATCGCCACCGAGACGCGGCTGTTGCCCTCGACGAGCAGCACGTCGCCCGGCTGCAGCACCCGCCGCAGCGCCGCGACGTTGGCGTGGGTGAAGGGCCTCGGCCCGCGCACGGGCTGGTCGAGCTTCCGGGCGAGATAGCGGCCCAGCCGATCCGCCAAGGTGTCGCGCGCCGCCGTCATCCCGACCTCTTACAACCACGCACTCCGGAACGCCCCCTCGCGCCTCACCCTCGCGGGCCAAGCGCCCGGCGTCGGCTTCCCGCCGTTCCATGCTAGCATGGGCAGAGGTAAAATTTCCCGCATGCCGTAACGAAACGGCGAACGGCGGCGAACGGAGATCCGATGGGCCCCGCCGACGAGAGGCCGCTCGAGGGACTGCTGCGGGCCGCGAACCGGGGGGACGAGCGCGCCTATGCGGCCTTCCTGCGGGCGGTGGCGCCGATCGTGCGCGGGGTCGCCCGGGCGCGCGGGCCGGGGCTCGCGCCCGACGTGATCGAGGACATCGTGCAGGAGACGCTGCTCGCCATCCACCAGAAGCGCCACACCTGGCGCGAGGACCTGCCGGTCAGGCCCTGGCTCCACGCCATCGTGCGCTACAAGGTCGTCGACGCCTTCCGCGCCCGCGGCCGGCGCATCGAGCTGCCGATCGAGGACTTCGCCGCGGTGCTGCCGGCCGAGCCCGGGGCCGATCCCACCGAGCGGGGCGACGTCGAGCGGGTGATCGGCCGGCTCGACCCGCGCTCGGCGCGAATCGTGCGGGCGATCGGGCTCGAGGGGGCGAGCGTTGCCGAGACCTCCGCCGCGCTCTCGATGACCGAGACGGCGGTGCGGGTGGCGCTGCACCGGGCGCTGAAGCGGCTGGCGCGGCTGCGCGGGCAGATGATCGAATGAGGGCCGCCGCGTGAGGACCGACGATCTCATCCGCGCCATGGCCGCCGACCGCGCCCGGCCGCGGCCGCCGGGGGTGCTGCTCGCGG
>NZ_CALLYO010000432.1 GCF_937858865.1 uncultured Amaricoccus sp.
TGTGGATGAAGTGGCCGACGCCCGGATAGATCTTGGCCGCCACCGGATTGCCGGCTTCGGCCATGCTGCGCATGAAGGGCGTGATCACCTGGTTGGCCATGTCGTCGAGCCCGTTCAGGCTGGTGGAGGGAATGAACGGCTCCTGCGCCCCGAAGGCGAGGAACATCGGCGCCTTGATCTGCGGCAGCCGGCTCAGCAGCGGGCTCTCGTTGGTGTCGTCGTTCTCGCTGCAGATCGTCCAGATGTCGTAGATGAACCAGGTCACCCACTGCTCCAGTTCGGCCGGATTACCCGAGATCATCGCCACCCGCTGGTCGGTATGCAGGCGCGCATACTCGGTGTCGTTCTTGAAGTAGCCGAAGAAGCTCGGGCTGACCGCCCCCGTCACCGGGTCGCGCTCCTTGAAGTGGAAGAAGTCGCGCACGCTCTGCTCGTCGCGGTTCATCTCCGACTCGAGCGCCCCGGTCGGCCCCCAGGCCGCCTCCCAGGCCGCGAAGTCGTGGGTGATCGCCGGGTCGCAGATCGCCAGCGTCTGCCCGTCGAGCTCGGTGGTCTTGGGGAAGATCTCGAGCCCGGCCGGCGCCTCGAGGATCAGGCCCTTGACCGCCTCGGGATACTTCAGCGCGTAGCCGAGCACGAACTGCCCGCCGAGCGAATGGCCGAGATAGTAGGCCTCGTTGATGCCGAGCTGATCCACGATCACGCCGTGGAAGGCCGAGCGCATGTCCTCGAAGTCCCGCGCGAAGGACTTGCCGAGGTTGCCCGGCCCCGACAACCCGGCGTGGGGCATGTCGAGGGCGACGACCCGGTAGCCCTGCTCGACGGCGAACTTGATCAGGTAGCCGTAATGCGAGGCGAAGGCGCCCTTGCCGTGCACGATCACGAGGGTCTCGGGGTCCTCGATGCCATCGCAGACCACGTCGAAATAGCCGATCTGCCATTCCACCCCGTTCTCGTCCGTGACGTTGGTGAACTTGGGCGGGAACGGATGGGTCATGTTGTCGAGCCAGAATGACGTCTCCGGATCGGGGTGCATATTCACCCGCGGGGAGGTGTAGCCCGGCGCGTCGCAGACCTTTCCGTCGGTCGGAAGGATGCCGATGTCGTGGAGGAAGGTCTCCACCATCGGGTCGTCCTTCATCCGGTTGAGCGAGCTGAAGGTGGCGTAGTGCGCGATCGGGCTCCATTCGGTGGCGAGCTGCGCTCCCGGAATGAGCGCCACGCTCTCGCGCGCCTTGTCGATCGGCAGCCACATGTCGTTCTCGATGTGGATGACGAGGACACGCGGCTCGTAGCCGGGGAGCAGATCGTTGATATTGTGCGTCTCGCCCACCTCGACGCGATATTTCAGATCCACCGCGTCGAACATCTCGCCGAGGGCGGCCACGGAGTCGCCGAAACCTTCCTCCGGCGGGGTCCACGCGAAGATGTTGGGCTTGACCGCATCCCAGCCTTGCGACTGCCGATACGCGAGATCGTAGCCGGTGAGGGTCAGCACCGACCAGTGGAAGGCCGGTCCCTGCCTCGGATGCTGCTCCCGCGGCAGGTCGTAATAGTCGCCGCCCGTCTCGATCCAGACAGGGTCGGACTCGAGCGCGGCCTTGGCGTTCTGGAAGGTCCAGGCCGCGATCGGCGAGGTGCCGTCCGTTGCGGTCGAGCCGCCGATCGGCATGACGGCGTCGACGAAGTCGGGATGCATCAGCCCCCACATGTACGACTGCGTCGCACCCATCGAGACGCCGGTGGCGAGGACGACGTGGCCGATGTTGAGATGATCGGCGAGCAGCCGGTAGTTGGCCTGCACCATGTCGTAGTAGCTGTAGCTCGGGAACTTCACCCCCAGCCCGTCGGACGGCTTGGAGGCGCCCCACAGCCCGAGCGCATCGGTCATCACGATGTAGAAGCGGTCGGTGTCGAACAGCAGCCCCGGGCCGATCAGCGCGCCGCCGGAGAACTCGTTGCCGCCCTGGCCCTCGAACCAGTTGAAATACATGCTGGTCGCGTCGCCGGAGTAGTAGCTCGAGATGACGATGGCGTTGTTGATCTTGCCGTCTTCGCCGGTCTGCGGCGTGCCGACGGCGATGTAGGACGACTTCATCGGCCCGGCGCCGAGGCTCTCGAGCGTGACCCCGTCCGCCCCGCCGTTGGCCCAGGCGTCCGGCGTGTCGAGATCGTAGGTCCCGCCAATGCGGAAATCCGGGATCTCGACGGTCTGCTTGAGGTTGTCGAGGTCCGCCACTGCCGAGCGCGCCGTGATCGGCTCCCGATCCTGCGCCGCGAGGACGCCCGGAAGCGAGAGCAGCGCCGCCACGGCGACGAGCCTGATGACCTTCAGCATATCGATCCTCCCCTTCGGCGAGCCGATAGTCCCGCTCAATCCCAACGTGAATGTCGCGCGCCGTTCACGCGCCGGCGCCGACTTCCGCCTCCACTTCCGGATTCTCCGGCCATGCCTTCGGCCCGACCAGCACGAAGTCGCCGGTCGGGCCGGAAAAGACTCCCGGCCGCGGCTGCATCTCGTTCGCGCCCATTTGCGGCGGATCGACGCCCTCGATGCCGGAGCAGCCCGCCACCAGTCCCAGGAGACAGATCACCGGCCGGAGACGCATCAGAACCGCACCATCGCGCCCAGTTGGAACAACGTCATGTCGTTCACGTCGGTGTCGGCGATTTCCGGGTTCGTCTGGTAGATCGCCGCGTAGAGCTCGGTTCCGAACGGATCGAGGTTCTGCGAGAAGCCGATGCCGTAGAGCGCGGAACTGTCATCGTCCGAGATGTAGTTGTCGTACTTGCCGTAGGTCAGCGCCACGGCGGTCCGGCCGATCTCCCAGGGATTCCATGCATAGGCGACCTTGCCGAACCAGGACGACGGGTTCTGTCCATTGCTCGGCTGGTCGAAGTCCTTCTCGGCGGCGGCGGCGGTGAAGCTGAGGCCGTTGTACCAGTTCTCCCCCGTCAGCAGCATCGAGGCCGACCCGCTCCAGCCGTCGAAGCCGTCATCGCTCGCGTCGGTCCACCAGGCGACGCCGGCCGCGACGCGCATCCACGAGGTCTCGCCGGCGTAGCGCAACGCCACGTCGTAGCGGTCCTCGGTGGCGGCCGAGGCCGAGAGCTGGAAGCCGGCGAAGACCGGCGAGTTGTAGCGCACCCGGACAAGTCGGCTGAGCCCGTCGAGCGGGTCCATCAGGTTGCCGATGCTCACGAAGTTGGAGGCATTCTCGGGATCGAAGCCATCGACGCTCGGGTCGACGCCGGGCTTCAGCACATAGTCGAACGGGCTGTCGCTGTCGGTCACGAGCATGCCGTAGAAGGCGTACGGCTCCGACGCCCATGCCGGCGTGGTGATGCCGGAAATGTCGATCTCATTCGTGCCGTCCGAGGCCATCCAGCCCTGACCGATGAAGAACGACCCCCAATTGTTGTTGCTGAATCCCACCTCGAGCAGGCGCAGGTTCAACTCGTCGTTGATGTTGAAGCTCTGGCTGAGCTGGCTGACGTCGATCGAGCCGTTGGCGGGCCATTCGAACTCGAAGAGGGTAAGCGCCTGCGTGTCGTTGTACGGCGAGGTCTCGCCGAGGAAGCGGAAACGCGAGGAGGCGTTCTCGTTGTCGACCTGGTAGAGGTCGGTGGAGATGCCGTCGTTGACGACGTTCAGCGCCCGGTTAATCTGTCCCGAGAAGGTGAGGCGAACCTTGTCGTTGCCCGTCGCGAGCGCACCCGTGGTTCGCCCCTCCGGCAGGGTGGCGTAGAACGGGTGGCCCGCGACGCCCGGGCTGGGCGGCGTCTGGATCGACGGCTGCAGCGCGACGGGAACTCCGGTCGTTTCCCCGACCACCTCCTGCTGCGCGAGGGCCTGCTGCCGCGGCGCCGGCGCCGCGGCCTGGGCCGCCTTCAGCTCCTGCACCTCGGCGGCGAGGGCGGCGATCTGTCGTTCCAGTGCGGCGATACGGTCGGCATCCTGGGCGCTCGCGGCTCCCGGCAACAGGCCCACCAGCAACGCGACGCTGCACGGACCAGCAAGAAGCAGGCGCCAGAAGCGCCGTTCGGCTGAACACATAGCACCCTCCAGTTCTGACTTCCCCCGTGCCGGGGACTGCGGTGCAACCCCCGGTCGAATCACGCTAGTCTGGCTTTGCGAGTCGATTCAACTATTCTTCGCATGCCGCCTGCGGCATTGATGGAGATCAATGTGGGGTAGCGCGGCCCGAGAAAGATTGCGGCGGAATCGCGAGGGGATCAGGCAATGTCGGAGGCGCTGGTCGGCCGCCACACGGTCCGCTTCACGCTCGACGGGCCGCGCGACGCGCCCGTGTTCGCCTTCGTTAACGGCCTGACCCAATACTCGAGCCTCTGGGAGTCCTATTCGCAGCATCTTGTCGGCGCCGGCTTCCGGGTCCTCCGCTTCGACATGCTCGGCCAGGGACAATCGGACAAGCCCGCGCTCGGGGTGCGGTTCGAGGACCACTGGCGCACGCTGGAGGGGATTCTCGACCACCTCGGCGTGGAGGCGGCGCACGTCGCCGGCATCTCCTATGGCGGCACGGTCGCGGTGCAGTTCGCCTGCGAGCGGCCCGAGCGCTGCGCGAGCCTCACCGCGATGAGCTGCTTCGCGGAGATGCCGCCGCAGCTCTACCTGATGGGCTGCGGCCTTTTCGAAGCCCTGGTCGAAGTGGGGCTGCCGTCGCTGCAGCGATGGCTCATGCCGATGAACATGAGCGACGAATGGCTCGCGGCAAACAGGGACGCGATGCCCGAGATGATGCGGCGCGGCTACGCGATCAACGACCTCTACGCGCTGCAGAACCTTATGGAATCGGTCAACGACTTCGAGCCCATCACCGACCGGCTGCCCCGCATCACCTGCCCGACCCTGATTCTCAACGGCGAGTATGACTTCTTCACGCCGCGCAAATGCCACGAGGTCCTGCGCAAGGGAATCAGGCGCTCGCGTCTCGTGATCGTCCAGCACGCCTATCACGCCTACACGCTCGAACATCCGGCGGTGACCATGCGGCTGATCCGGTCCTTCCTCGATCACGTCCGGGCAGGCACCTGGCCCGGCGACCAGTCGGTCTGGATCGCGGCCGACGACCCGTCCGCTCCGGAACCCTGGTTCCCCTGCACGGGCGACCACATGCGCGCCATCCCGATGCCGGCCAGCACCGCGCCGCGCGGAAATCCCGCGACCCCCGCCCCCCGCCGCGCGCCACGCGCGAGGAAAGCCGGCCATGCATCTTGAGCAGTACGACCGCATCCGCGCCGCCATCGCCGCGCGCGGCCTGACGCCCGAGATGGAGACCCGGATCGCGCTCTTCGTCGGCGCGAGCAAGGCAGTCAACCTGCCGTTCCTCTGGCTCGCGGGCATGGCACCCGCGACTTCGGTCGCCTGGCAGGCCATCAACACCCAGCTCTTCCGCGAATCGGAGGCGCTGACGCTGCTCCTGCGCGTCACTCGCTGGACGCCCGACCCGATGGTCTACGTGCTGAGCAGCCAGCTGACCGCGCCCCTCTACGCGGAATCCCTCCGCCTCGGGTGGAGCGACGGCGCAGCCCAGGGCGAGGGCATCGGGCTCGCGGCCCTCGCCTTCGGCCACGCGCTGCTCGCGACCGTCCGCCTCGCCCCGATCATTCCCGCCGAGGAGGTTCCGGCCAATCCTTTCGCGGTCGCGCTCCTGCGCATCGAGCAAGAGAACGGCCGGCTCCTGCAGACCCAGATCCGGCTGCTGAAGGACGGCTTTGCCGGCATGAGCCTTTCCGACCGGGAGAGCGCGATCGCGGAGAAGGCCGCCCTCGTCGAAGCCACCTTCTCCAGCTTTCTCGACTCGCTCGCCGCCTGACGGCGATCGGCACCCATTCGACTACCGGAGGTCGACCGCGACGTCCGGATAGTCGGACACCGGATGCGACGGCCCTTCCCAGCCATACGCCCCGTACCCGAAGGGATGCGCCCGCCAGTGCGTCGCGACCGCGCTCTCCGCCTCGCCCCGGAGGCCGGAGGCACGGCACTCGAACGCCAGCGGCGGTGACCGCGAGCCCAGGTTCGGGACCACAAGGCGGGCCGGCGTCGCGAGCCGCGCCGAATACAGCTCCGAAGAGACGTCGCATTGGGCGGCGATGACCTCGCGGCGCCGACCCGCCGCATCGACGACGAAGGCCCGGACCACGACATCCGCCTCGCTCGGCGTCGGGACATCGGGATCAACCACCACTTGTCGCACGACGTGTGCCGCGCCCGAACAGCCGGCGAGGGCCAAGACGAGGCCGAAAGCCCACGCCTTTCCGGCACATGCGCCCGGACCCGCCGCCCGTCCTCGCATCTCCTCCGCGATGCCCGCTGCGCGCTTCAGGCCCCCTGGGTCTCCGGTTCCATCGGCACATATTCGAAGAGGACCACGGCCCGCCCCTCGACGACGGTCTTCCCGTCCTGGTTGATGCAGTCGGTGCGCAGCGTGAGGATCGGCTTGGTCTCCTTGATGGCAAGGACCTCCACGACCGCGGTGATGGTGTCTCCTATGAAGACCGGGGCGCGGAATTCCAGCGTCTGGCTCAGGTAGATCGTGCCAGGTCCCGGAAAGATCGTCCCGAGGACGGTGGAGATGTAGCCGGTGACGAGCATCCCGTGCGCGATACGCTTCTTGAACATGCCCCTCGAGGCATAGATCTCGTCGAAATGGTACGGGTTGACGTCCCCCGTTGCCCCGGAGAACAGCGCGACGTCCGCCTCGGTCACGGTGCGCCGGTAGGTGGCCGTGTCTCCCACTTCGATGAGGTTGCCGGATTTCATCTGCTGATCGAACGTCGACCGCCGCCGTTCCGGAACCCTGATGACAGGCTTTCCGTCGATGATCTCGACTCGTGTCATGTCGTTTTCCTTGCGTTGCGGACACCGGAACGCCAACAATACCCGAGAATTCGGCTGCGAAGCACTCTGCCCTGGCCCTCTGGGCACGGCGTTGAGGCAGATCAAGGCCGGTCGATGCGACGCTCGGCAAATTGCGGTGGATGGCCGGGCGACACGGCAGGCGGACTCGCGACGGCCCGCTCTCCGGCGCCCGTTTCGAGCCGGAAGGGAGGGGACGTCGGGTGAAGACGGCGATCAAGCAGGAGGCAGCTGCGGCGTTGATCCCCGAAGGGGCGACGATACTCGTGGGCGGCTTCATGGGTGTCGGCTCGCCGCACCGCATCATCGAGGCGATCCTCGCGCGGGGGACGCGCGGTTTGACCGTTATCTCCAACGACCTCTGTACGCCCGAGCGTGGCGTGGGCAAGCTCGTGGTGTCGGGACAGGTGACCCGCGCCGTGGTTTCGCACATCGGCCGCAATCCGGTCGCGCAGCAGCGGATGCTGGCGGGCGAGCTCGAGGTCGAGCTGGTGCCCCAGGGCACTCTGGTCGAGCGCATCCGCGCGGGCGGCGTGGGGCTCGGCGGCGTCCTCACCGCGACCGGCATCGGCACGCTCGTCGAGGAAGGCAAGCAGTCGATCGAGATCGACGGTCGCCGCTTTCTCGTCGAAAGGCCGATCAAGGGCGATTTCGCGCTGATCGCATGCCATCACGCGGACTACGCCGGGAACCTTGCCTACGTTCTTACGGCGCACAATTTCAATCCCGTCATGGCGCTCGCGGCCGAAGTCGTCATCGCCGAGCCCGAACACATCGTGCCCATCGGAATGATCTCGCCCGATGCGGTCAAGACGCCGGGCGTCCTCGTCGACTACCTGCTGGAGAGGGCCGCATGATGACGGCAGCGGATCACCCGGCGGCGCTCGATCCGAAGGAGATCATTGCGCGCCGCATCTCGCGCGAGATACGTGCGGGGATGCTGGTCAACCTCGGGATCGGACTGCCGACCCTGGTCGCGAACCACCTGCCGGCCGGTGCCAACGTGTATTTCCAGTCCGAGAACGGCGTGATCGGCCTCGGGGCGCGCCCACCGGACGGCATGCAGGAGGCATCCCTCACCGACGCGGGCGGTGCCTTCGCCAGCGCGGTGCCGGGCGCTGCCTCCATGGACAGCGCCATGAGCTTCGGCCTGATCCGCGGCGGGCATCTGGACATGACCGTGCTCGGCGGACTGGAGGTCGACGAGCGGGGCTACCTCGCCAACTGGATGGTGCCGGGCAAGATGGTGCCGGGCATGGGTGGCGCCATGGACCTCGTAGCCGGCGCCAAGCGGGTGATCGTCGCGATGTTCCACACCGCCAAGGGCGCGCCGAAGATCGTGCCGGAGTGCACCCTGCCGCTGACCGGCGCGCGCCGGGTGGACCTCGTCGTCACCGAGATGGCGGTGATCGAGCCGACCGCCGAAGGCCTCGTCCTGCGCGAGCGCGCGCCCGGGGTGACCGTGGATGCGATCCGGGCCGCCACCAGCGCCCGGCTCGTCGTCGCGGCCGAGGTTCCGGAGATGGACCTCGCTGCGGCGGCGCGATAGCAGCCTGCTCTCGGTCCACCCCGAAGGACGCCGTTTGCCGGCAATCCCCAGCCGGCAGACGGTGTGAAGATCTGG
>NZ_CALLYO010000433.1 GCF_937858865.1 uncultured Amaricoccus sp.
GACCGAGGCGAGCCGCCCGTCGTCGGAGCGGACGGTGCCGGCGAGGAGGTTCGTCTCGCCGATGAACTCGGCGACGAAGCGCGTCGCCGGCCGGTCGTAGATCTCGCGCGGGGTGCCGACCTGCTCGATCCGGCCGCGGTCGAAGACCGCGATGCGGTCCGACATGGTCAGCGCCTCGGACTGGTCGTGCGTCACGAAGACGATGGTGAGCCCGAGCCGCCGGTGCAGCGCGCGGATGTCGAGCTGCATCTGCTCGCGGAGCTGCTTGTCGAGCGCCCCGAGCGGCTCGTCCATCAGCACGAGCGCCGGCTCGAAGACGAGCGCGCGGGCGAGCGCGACGCGCTGCTGCTGGCCGCCCGAGAGCTGGTGCGGATGCCGCTCGGCGAGCGCGCCGAGCTGCACCATGTCGAGCGCGCGCCGCACCCGCTCGGCGATCTCGCCCCGGGCGGCCCCGCGCATCTCGAGCGGGAAGGCGACGTTGCCGGCCACGGTCATGTGCGGGAAGAGCGCATAGCTCTGGAAGACGACGCCCATGTCGCGGCGGTAGGGCGGCAGGGCGTCGATGCGCCGCCCGTCGAGGAGGATCGCGCCCGAGGTCACGTCCTCGAAGCCCGCGAGCATCATCAGGAGCGTCGTCTTGCCCGAGCCCGAGGGCCCGAGCAGGCTGATGAACTCGCCGGCCTCGATCGTCAGCGAGAGATCCTCGATGACCCGGAAGTTGCCGTAGGCCTTGGCGACCTGGTCGAAGGTGATCCGCGGGTTGGTCACGAATGCCCCGTGGGTGATGGGTGCATCTGCGCGGGCGGGCCGGGAGCCGCCGCGGCGCGCGGGAGGCGCCGCGGCGGCGCGGGGGCTACTGGGCGAGCCAGGCGTTGAACCGCTCGGTCAGCTCCTCCGAATTGTCGATCCAGAAGTCGACGTCGAGCGGCAGCGCGTGCTCGAGGTTCGCCGGGTTGGTCGGCAGGTCGGCCTGCAGCTCGGCCGGGACGGCGGCGGCCGCCGCCTTCTGCGGCAGGCCGTAGGCGACGAACTCCGGCAGCCGCGCCTGGTGCTCGGGCTGGCTGGCGAAGGCGATGAACTCGACGCCCCGGTCCCTGTTCTCGGCCCCGGCGAGGATCACCCAGCTGTCGACGGCATAGATGCTGCCCGGCCAGACCACCTTGAAGGCCTTGCCCTCGGCGCGGTTGATGCCGGTGATGCGGCCGTTGTAGGCCGAGGTCATGGCGACCTCGCCCGAGGCGAGCAGCTGCAGCGGCTGGGCGCCCGCCTCCCACCAGATGAGGTCGCCCTTCAGCGCGTCGAGCTTGGCGAAGGCGCGGTCGATGCCCTCGGGCGTCGAGAGCACCGAATAGACCTCCTCGGCCGGCACGCCGTCGGCGAGGAGGGCGAACTCGAGCGTGTACTTCGGCCCCTTGCGCAGCGCCCGCTTGCCGGGGAACTTCTCCGTGTCCCAGAAGTCGGCCCAGGACTGCGGCCCCTCGGCGATCCGCGCGCTGTCGTAGGCGATGGCGGTCGACCAGACGATGGCGCCGACGCCGCACTCGTGCACGGCGGACGGCAGGAAGGCGTCCTCGCCGCCGAACTGCGACCAGTCGAGCTTCTCGAAGAGGCCGTCGGCGCAGCCGAGCGCCAGCTCCTCCGCCTCGACCTGCACCACGTCCCAGTTCGGGTTGCCGGCCTTCACCTTGGCCTGCAGCACGCCGATGCCGCCGTCCCAGGATTCGTCGAGCACCGGCTGGCCGGTCGCCTCGGCGAAGGGCTTGAAGAAGATCTCCCGCTGGGCGTCCTGGTAGGTGCCGCCCCAGGACACGACCGTAAGGTCGCGCGCCGCCGCCGTGCCGGCTGCGGCGATCGCGGCGAAGGCGCAGAGCGCGCCGGCGATCCATCGAGACGTCTTCATGTTAGCTCCCCCCTGTGGTGGCTGTCGGTTCTGCTTGTTGTTCTCAGGATGTTGCGTCGAGCGTCAGCTCCTTCGCAACCCTGTCGAGCGCCCCCGCGACGCGCCCGAGCAGATCGTCGACCTCGGCCTCGCCGATGATGAGCGGCGGGCAGAAGGCGAGCGCGTCGCCCATGTTGCGGCCGATGACGCCGGCGGCCTGCAGCTCGGCGTTCGCGAGCGCCCCGAGCTGGCCGGGCGCGCCGAGCGCCGTCTTCGCCGCCTTGTCGGTGACGAGCTCGACCGCGGCGATGAGCCCGACCCCGCGCACCTCGCCGACGAGCGGGTGGCCCTCGAGCGCCTTCAGCCCCGCCCGCAGCCGCGCGCCGACGGCGGCGGCATGCTCGACGAGGCCGCGCTCCTCGATGACGGCGATCGATTCGAGGGCGACGGCGGCGGCGACCGGGTGGCCGCCGGCGGTGAAGCCGTGCCCGAGCGTCCCGATCCGGTCGCTCTCCTCGATCACCGGCCCGATGACCTTCTCGTTGGCGAGCAGCGCCGAGATCGGCAGGTAGGAGGAGGAGAGCGCCTTCGAGAGCACCATGATGTCGGGCCGGATGTCGAAGGTCTCGCAGCCGAACATGCGCCCGGTGCGGCCGAAGCCGCAGATCACCTCGTCGGCGACGAGCAGGATGTCGTACTTCCGGAGCACCGCCTGGATCTTCGCCCAGTAGGTGGGCGGCGGCACGATCACCCCGCCGGCGCCCGGCACCGGCTCGCCGAAGAAGGCGGCGATCGTCTCCGGCCCCTCGGCGAGGATGAGCGCCTCGAGCTCCTCGGCGCGGCGGGTGGCGAATTCCTCCTCGCTCTCGCCGGGAAGCGCGTCGCGCCAGAAGTGCGGGCTGCCGGTCCTGAGCACGCCCGCGATCGGCAGGTCGAACGAGCGGTGGTTGTTGGGCAGCCCGGTCAGGCTCGCCGAAGCGATGGTGACCCCGTGATAGCCGCGCTCGCGGGCGATCACCTTCTTGCGCTCCGGCTGGCCGAGGGCGTTCGAGCGGTACCAGATGAGCTTCAGCGCGGTGTCGTTCGCCTCCGAGCCCGAGTTGGTGAAGAAGGCCTTGCTCATCGGCACCGGCGCCATCGAGACGAGCTTCTCGGCCAGGTCGATCACCGGCCCGTGCGACTTGTGGCTGAAGTCGTGGTAGTAGGGCAGCTTGCGCATCTGCCGGGTGGCGGCGTCGATCAGCCGCTCCTCGCTGAAGCCGACCGCGACGCTCCAGAGGCCGGCCATAGCCTCGATATACTGCCGCCCGGCGTTGTCGTAGACATGCACCCCCTCGCCGCGCTCGATGACCAGCGGCCCGACCTCGAGGTGCTTCCTGGCGTTGGTATAGGC
>NZ_CALLYO010000434.1 GCF_937858865.1 uncultured Amaricoccus sp.
GCCGGATCGTAGAGGTAGGTCGCGAGCCAGCCCGCGTCGTCGCCCTCGCCGCCCGGGATGAACACCGCCTCGCCGGCGATGCGGTTGCCGAAGTCGTGGCGGGTGATGGTGCCGGTCCCGGTATCGACCTTCAGCAGGCAGTTGAAGGTTGCCGAGGCCGGGTTGGCGATCGTCAGGCTGTCGGTCAGGGTCGGCACGTAGACGTGCCGGCTGGCGCGGGCGACGCGACGGTCGTCGATGCGCGGGAACTCGACCGGGGCGTCGAAGAGCGCCGCGTCGGTCAGCCGGCCGGCGACGGGGTCGAGGACGAGCCGGTGGAGCCGTGGGGGGACGTGATTGCCGCCGTCGCCGTAGCCGATGTGCAGGGCGCCGTGGCGGACATAGTCGATGACGATCTCGCTGCCCCGCTCGAAGCCGTTGGCGAAGTGGAAGACGAAGCACGCCTCGGTTTCGATCCAGCGGACGTCGGTGCCGTCGAGGTCCATGACGCCGATCCGGGTGCCGAGCGCGGGGCGCCATTGCAGGAAGGACTCGCCCTTCGCGGCGGCGGCCATGTCGAAGACCGCGGGGCCGATCAGGAGCACGAGGTGGCGCTCGGTCAGCACGAAGTCGTGGATCATGCTCGGCGCCGCCAGCGCGACCGGGAAGCTCCGCTTCAGCCGGCCGGCGCGGTCGACGTGGTGGATGGTGACGGTGGGGTGCATCGGGTCGTAGGCGAGGGCGAAGAGGTCGCCGGTCACCGGATGCACCCGGTTGTGGGCGCCGAGCTCGATGGGACGGTCGGTGCCGGCGGTCCAGGGGCCGAGGGTGCCGAGGTCGGGGCTCAGCTCCCACGCCGGCTCGACCTCGCCGAGAGCGAGCAGGTGGTCGCCGTGGCGCAGCACGCCGATGAAGGCGCCCTGCCTGCGCGGGTCGGCGGACCCGAGCGCCTTCGGGTCGGCCGGCGTCGGGTTCATCACGCCGCCATAGACCGTGTGGCCGGCGCGGTCCTCCAGCTCGAAGCTCGCGGTCCGGACGAAGCGGTTGGAGTAGCAGGCGCGGCCGTTGTCGAACCAGACCGCGTGCACCATGCCGTCGCCTTCGAGGGGATAGGTGTAGGAGACCGGCTGAAAGCGCGGGTTCGGGCCGTTGCGCATGTAGGCGCCCTTGAGGCCGTCCGGGATGCGGCCGGCGATCACCGGCAGGTCGCGCGCGTCGATCTCGGTGCCGATCGGCGCGAAGTTGCCGGAGAGATGCGGGTCGTCGGAGGTCCAGGTGATCGGGGTGCTCAGGGGGGCCGGCTCGGGCATGGGCGTTTCTCCTCGTCAGGGCCGCGGCATCCCACCTTCGCACATCGCGAGCCTCCGGTCCC
>NZ_CALLYO010000435.1 GCF_937858865.1 uncultured Amaricoccus sp.
CCGCATGGTCTCGACCGTCATCCCCGTCCCGCCGTTCGACCTGGTGATCTTCGGGGCGACCGGCGACCTCGCGCACCGCAAGATCCTGCCGAGCCTCTTCCGCCGCATGGCGGCGCACCAGGTTCCCGCCGGCTCGCGGGTGATCGGGGCGGCGCGCTCGAAGATGAGCCGCGCCGATTTCCGCAAGGCGGCCGGCGAGGCGCTGACCCGGTACGTCGAGGCGAAGCTGCTCGCCCCCGCGCTGGTCGAGCGGTTCCTCGGGATGATCGACTATGTCTCGATCGACGCCGCCGGCGAGGGGGGCTGGGGGCCGCTCGCCAAGAAGCTCGACGAGAAGCCGGACAGCGTGCGGGCCTTCTACCTCTCGGTCGCGCCGCAGCTCTTCACGCCGATCGCCCACCGGCTGGCGCAGGCCGGGATCGCGACGCCGGAGAGCCGGATCGTGGTGGAGAAGCCGCTCGGCCACGACCTCGCCTCGGCGCGGGCGCTGAACGCCGAGCTGGCGCAGCATTTCGACGAGCACCAGATCTACCGGATCGACCATTACCTCGGGAAGGAGACGGTGCAGAACCTGATGGCGATCCGCTTCGCAAACGCGCTCTTCGAGCCGCTGTGGAACTCGCACTATGTCGAGCAGGTGCAGATCACGGTGGCGGAGTCGATCGGGGTGGAGGGGCGCGGGGCCTATTACGACAAGGCGGGCGCCATGCGGGACATGGTGCAGAACCACATGATGCAGCTGCTCTGCCTGACGGCGATGGAGCCGCCGTCGAAGTTCGAGCCCGACGCGGTGCGCGACGAGAAGCTGAAGGTGATCCGCGCGCTCGACCCGTTGAAGATGAGCGACACGGTGCGCGGGCAGTACCGGGCGAACGGCAAGGACGGGAGCTATCTCGACCATGTCGGCAACCCGGCGAGCCGGACGGAGAGCTTCGTCGCCTTCCGGGCGCATATCGCCAACTGGCGCTGGTCGGGGACGCCCTTCTACCTGCGCACGGGCAAGAAGCTGTCGGCGCGGCTCTCGGAGATCTGCGTGGTCTTCAAGCATCCGCCGCACACGATCTTTCCGCAGGTCGACACGCTCCGGGGCAATGCGCTCATCATCCGGCTGCAGCCGAACGAGGGGATCACGCTCCGCGTTGCGATCAAGGACCCGGGGCCGGGCGGGATGCGGCTGGTCGAAGTGCCGCTCGACATGACCTTCGCCAGCACGCTCGGGCCGGACGGGGAGATGCCCGAGGCCTACGAGCGGCTGATCATGGACGTGATCCGCGGCAACCAGACGCTCTTCATGCGCGGCGACGAGGTGGAGGCGGCCTGGGAGTGGACCGACCCGATCATCCAGGCCTGGGAGGACTCGGGCTCGCGGCCGCTGCCTTACGACCCGGGCGGCGCCGGGCCGATCGACGCCTACAAGCTGACCGGCAGCGACGGGCATCTCTGGCGGGAGATCGCGGCGTGAGGGGCCGGTACGGGGCGCGGCTCCAGGGCGTCGAGGGCAGCGCCCGACCCGGCGGGCGAGCGCTGCCCGAGGCAGGGGCCCCGGGCGGGGCAGGCGGGGAGGGCGCGACTCCTCCTCGCCGGTCGGGCGGGGGGCGAGGTCGCGTCATGATCGAGGTGGCGCGGCAGGCCTATCCCGACCGGGACACGCTGATGCGGGATCTGGCGGAGCTGGTGGCGGACCAGCTCAGGGCGGCGCATGCCGGCAAGGGGCATGCGACGCTGGCGGTGCCGGGCGGCACGACGCCGGGGCCGTTCCTCGCGGCGCTGTCGGAGGCCGATCTCGCCTGGAAGGACATAAGGGTGCTGCCGACCGACGAGCGGATGGTGTCGGAGCTCAGCCCGCGGTCGAACGCGCGCCTGATCCGCGAGACGCTGCTGACCGGCCGGGCGGCGGAGGCCGAGTTCGTCGACGTCTACGAACCGCTGCTCGGCGCCCGGCCGAAGCGGGTTGCGGCGGTGCTGCCCATCGACGTCGCCGTGCTCGGGATGGGGGCGGACATGCATACCGCCTCGCTCTTCCCGGGCGCGCCGGAGCTGGCGGCGGCCCTGGCCGAGGATGCGCCGGAGCTGGTCGAGATCACCCCGCCGGGCCAGCCCGAGGCGCGGCTGACGCTGCCGGCGCGGGTGCTGCGGGCGGCGGGCGTCATCCACATCCTCATCACCGGCGCCGACAAGCTCGCCGCGCTGGAGCGGGCGCTGGAGGAGGGGCCGGTCGAGGCGGCGCCGGTCAGGGCCGTCCTGACCGCGCCGGCGCCGGTCACGGTCCATTATGCCGAGTAAGGGGAGGTAGCCATGCCGCTCGACGCCACCGTCGCCCGCGTCACCGAGAGGATCGTCGAACGCTCGAAACCGATGCGGCGGCTCTATCTCTCGCGCATGGCGCAGGCGCGGGAGGAGGGGCCGCGGCGGGCGCATCTCTCCTGCGGCAACCAGGCGCATGCCTATGCCGCGATGCCGGCCGGCGACAAGGCGGCGCTGGTGCGGGAGGGCGCGGGCAACCTCGGGATCGTCACCGCCTACAACGACGTCCTCTCGGCGCACCAGCCGTTCGAGACCTATCCCGCGCTCATCCGCCGCGCCGCGCGCGAGGTGGGCGGGACGGCGCAGGTCGCGGGCGGGGTGCCGGCGATGTGCGACGGGGTGACGCAAGGGCAGGCGGGGATGGAGCTCTCGCTCTTCTCGCGCGACGTGATCGCGATGGCGGCGGGGATCGCGCTCAGCCACAACGTCTTCGACGCGACGGTCTATCTCGGGGTGTGCGACAAGATCGTGCCGGGGCTGGTCATCGCGGCGGCGAGCTTCGGGCATCTGCCGGCGGTCTTCCTGCCGGCCGGGCCGATGCCGAGCGGGATCCCGAACGACGAGAAGGCGAAGGTGCGCCAGCAGTTCGCCGCCGGCGAGGTGGGGCGGGACAAGCTGATGCAGGCGGAGATGGCCTCCTATCACGCGCCGGGGACCTGCACCTTCTACGGGACGGCGAACACCAACCAGATGCTGATGGAGTTCATGGGGCTGCACCTGCCGGGGTCGA
>NZ_CALLYO010000436.1 GCF_937858865.1 uncultured Amaricoccus sp.
CGCCGAGGCCGGCCGGCCGACCGGCCCGAAGAAGGCCGCCGAGAAGGCGCCGGCCGTCGAGGAGAAGCGCGGCCGCGGCAAGGGCGAGGACGACCGCCGCCGCTCCGGCAAGCTGACCATCGCCAACGCCACCGACGAGGAGGGCCGCCAGCGCTCGCTCGCCGCCATGAAGCGGCGGCAGGAGCGCGAGAAGCGCCGCGTCCAGGGCCATTCCGGCGAGCGCGAGAAGATCGTGCGCGAGGTGAACGTGCCCGACGCGATCACCGTGCAGGAACTCGCCAACCGCATGGCCGAGCGGGTCGCCGCCGTGGTGAAGGTCCTGATGCAGAACGGCATCATGGCGACGCAGAACCAGACCATCGACCCGGAGACCGCCGCCCTCATCGTCGAGGAGTTCGGCCACAAGGTGGTGCGCGTCTCGGAGTCCGACGTCGAGGACGTCATCACCCTCGCGTCCGAGGACGACGAGGCGAACCTGCAGTCGCGGCCGCCGGTCGTGACCATCATGGGCCACGTCGACCACGGCAAGACCTCGCTGCTCGACGCCATCCGCAAGACCAACGTCGTCTCCGGCGAGGCCGGCGGCATCACCCAGCACATCGGCGCCTACCAGGTGACCACGGCGGACGGCGCGAAGATCACCTTCCTCGACACGCCGGGCCACGCCGCCTTCACCTCGATGCGCGCCCGCGGCGCCCAGGTGACCGACATCGTCGTGCTGGTGGTGGCCGCCGACGACAGCGTCATGCCGCAGACGGTGGAGGCGATCAGCCACGCCAAGGCGGCGGGCGTGCCGATCATCGTCGCGATCAACAAGGTCGACAAGCCGGGCGCCGACCCGAACCGGGTGCGCACCCAGCTCCTCAACCACGAGGTCGTGGTCGAGGAGATGGGCGGCGACGTGCTCGACGTCGAGGTCTCGGCGCTGACCGGCAAGGGGCTCGACACCCTGCTCGAGAACATCTCGCTGCAGGCCGAGCTGCTCGACCTCCGCGCCAATCCCGACCGCCAGGCCGAGGGGGCCGTCATCGAGGCCAAGCTCGACGTCGGCCGCGGTCCGGTGGCGACCGTCCTGGTGCAGAAGGGCACGCTGAAGCGCGGCGACATCTTCGTCGTCGGCGAGCAGTGGGGCCGGGTGCGCGCGCTGGTCAACGACCAGGGCGAGCGGGTGGACGCGGCCGGGCCGTCGGTGCCGGTCGAGGTCCTCGGCCTCAACGGCACGCCCGAGGCCGGCGACGTGCTGAACGTCGTCGACGACGAGGCCAAGGCGCGCGAGATCGCCAGCTACCGCGAGCGCGTCGCCCGCGACAAGCGCGCGGCGGTGGGCGCGAGCGCCACGCTCGACCAGCTGCTCGCCAAGGCCAAGGCCGACAAGGACGTCAAGGAGCTCCCCGTCGTGCTGAAGGCCGACGTGCAGGGCTCGGCCGAGGCCATCGTCCAGGCGCTCGACAAGATTTCGACCGACGAGATCCGCATCCGCGTGCTGCATTCGGGCGTCGGCGCCATCACCGAGTCGGACGTCACGCTGGCCGACGCCTCCAAGGCGCCGATCATCGGCTTCAACGTCCGCGCCAACGCGCCGGCGCGCGAGGCGGCGAACCAGAAGGGCGTCGAGATCCGCTACTACTCGATCATCTACAACCTGGTCGACGACGTGAAGCAGGCGGCCTCGGGCCTGCTCTCGCCGGAGATCAAGGAGCGCTTCATCGGCTACGCCGAGATCCTGCAGGTCTTCAAGATCACCGGCGTCGGCAAGGTGGCCGGCTGCCGGGTCACCGAGGGCGTCGCCCGCCGCTCGGCCGGCGTGCGCCTCCTGCGCGACAACGTGGTGATCCACGAGGGCAAGCTGAAGACGCTGAAGCGCTTCAAGGACGAGGTCCGCGAGGTGCAGGTCGGCCAGGAATGCGGCATGGCCTTCGAGAACTACGACGACGTCCGCGAGGGCGACGTCATCGAGATCTTCGAGACCGAGACGGTCGAGCGCCAGCTCGCCTGACGCCCGCCGCGATCACGCGACGAAGGCCCGCCGGCACCCCCGGCGGGCCCTCCCGTTCAGGCTGCCGCCTTGTCGTGCAGGCCGGCGATGCCGGCGCCGGCGATCGGCTCGACGATCGACCAGCTGCGGAGCTGCCTGGGGTTGTCGAGCGACTTCTCGGTCAGGTTCAGCCGCGTCCTCACCCCCATCTTCCCCTCGAAGACCCCGTCGCCCTCGTAGTGCACCTTGCTGCCCTCGATGCGGAATCCGGGCGTGGGATAGCGGCGGATGATGTCGGTGATGTGGTGGAACCAGAAATAGTGCCCCTCGATCCGGTCCGGGCTGTTCGAGCAGACGAAGCCGCTCAGCACGCAGCGGCTGTGGAAGCGCTGGCGGAAGCTCTGCTCGTCGATGGCGAGCACCGCCTCGACCTCGCTGCGCGCCGGCACCTTCACCGGCTGGCTGACCCGCCAGGTCTTCTGCTCGCTCTCGGTCTTGGTCTGCGTCGCCGAGAAGTTGAGCTCGGCCGAGAAGGTCGTCTCCGCCGAGGCGATGGGCGGCACGCCCACCTTGAACTTCAGCCCGGCGCCGAGCTTGAAGCCCTCGGTCAGGCTCCAGGCGAAGGTGCTCGTCGTCGTCTTGGAGAGCTCGACCGTCTGCGACTGCTCGAGGTTGGTGCCGTTCGACAGCGTCTGGCGCGCGCCGATCGTCGGCCTCATCTCGGTGTCGGGGCTGCCGTAGTAGTCGATCCATCCGTCGCCGACCACGAGCCGCCGATCCTCGAAGCCCGGCTGCACGACGTTCATCCGGTCGCACTTGCCGCCCTTCGACTTGCACCACCAGTCGCCGTACTGCTTGAAGATCGCGTCGAGATCGGGAAGGGACATCTGACTACTCCTGATACCAAGAACCGCCGCGGGGACGGGAGGCGAGCGTATGCAACCTGAAGTAGAATCGTCAATCTGGCGCGCCGGGCGACATGCGCCGCTTTTGAGCGAACATGCCGGAACGCGGGCGGCCTCTGCCGCCGCAAGGGGGGCCGCATGAAGCCGATCGTCACCCTCACCCTCAACCCGGCGATCGACGGCGCCTGCGAGGCCGAGACGGTCCAGCCGACCCGCAAGATCCGCACCACCGGCGACCGCTACGACCCGGGCGGCGGCGGCATCAACGTCGCCCGCGTCATCACCCAGCTCGGCGGCCCGGCGCTGCCGGTCTACCTCGCCGGCGGCGCCACCGGCGGCGTGCTCGACGAGCTGATGGCCGAGCGCGGGCTGCCCTTCCGCCGCATCTCCATCGCCGGGCACACCCGGATCGCGATGAACGTCTTCGAGCGGTCGACCGGGCAGGAGTACCGTTTCATCCCCGAGGGGCCGGAGGTCACGCCCGGGGAATGGCTCGAGTGCCTCGGCGTCATCGACGGCCTCGCGCCCGACTGGCTGGTGATCTCCGGCAGCCGGCCGCGCGGGCTGCCCGACGACTGTTTCGTCACCCTCCTCCGCCGGGCCAGGGACCGCGGGGGCCGCGTCGTCCTCGACAGCTCCGGCCCGGCGCTCGCCGCCACGCTGGCGGCCGGCGGCGTCACGCTGGTCAAGCCCTCGATCGGCGAGTTCCGCGCCCTGACCGGCCTGCCGCTCGAGGATGCCGACGAGGTGGCCGAGGCGGCCCGCGCCTATGTCGACTCGGGCCGGGCCGAGATCGTCGCCGTCACCATGGGCCACGAGGGCGCGCTCCTCGCCAGCCGCGCCGCCACCTTCCGCCGGGCCGCGCCCGCGGTGCCGGTCCGCAGCGCGACCGGCGCCGGCGACAGCTTCGTCGGCGCGATGACGCTGGCGCTGGCCGAGGGCCGCCCGGTCCCGCACGCCTTCCTCTTCGGCATGGCCGCCGGCTCGGCCACGGTCATGCTCCCCGGCACCGACCTCGCGCGCGCCGAGGACGTCGAGCGGCTCCACCGCGAGCTCCTCGCCGGCTGACCGGCCGGCGACCGCGGTACCGCCTCCCAGTCCGCCCTCTCGTGTCAATACAACGTATAGACGGTTTTTTCCTTCAGTAATTTCAAATGGTTGAAAGGTGGGCACGCGTGCTGGCCCCGTGCCCGGCGCACGCCTCTGGCGTCCGGCCGCCGCAGCCCATATATCCCGCTACCGAGGAAGTGAGGGTGGACATGAGCGAGCGCGAGCGTTTCCCCGGCTGGCACGGCACCACCATCGTCGCGGTGCGCAAGGGCGGCCGGGTGGTGGTGGCCGGCGACGGCCAGGTCAGCCTCGGGCAGACCGTCATCAAGGGCACCGCCCGCAAGGTCCGCCGCCTCTCGCCCGGCGGCCACCCGATCCTCGCCGGCTTCGCCGGCTCGACCGCCGATGCCTTCACCCTGCTCGAGCGGCTGGAGAAGAAGCTCGAGGCCGCGCCGGGCCAGCTCCAGCGCGCCGCCGTCGAGCTCGCCAAGGACTGGCGCACCGACAAGTACCTGCGCAACCTCGAGGCCATGCTGATCGTCACCGACGGCCGCGAGCTCTACGTCATCACCGGCGCCGGCGACGTCCTCGAGCCCGAGCACGACGTCACCGCCATCGGCTCCGGCGGCAACTACGCCCTCGCCGCCGCCCGCGCCCTGATGGACGGCCCCCTCGACGCCGAGGCCATCGCCCGCCGCGCGATGGAGATCGCCGCCGACATCTGCGTCTACACCAACGGCAACGTCGTCCTGGAAAGCCTCGATGCCCCCTGAGATCGGCTTCCGCCCGGTGACGCCGGCCGACTACCCGCTGCTCCTCGCCTGGCTCCGCGCGCCGCACGTCCGCGAATGGTGGGGCGACCCGGAGGAGGAGCTCGCCCTGATCCGCGACATGGTCGAGGGCCGCGACACCACCCGCCCCTACCTCATCGAGCTCGCCGGCCGGCCGGTCGGCTACATCCAGG
>NZ_CALLYO010000437.1 GCF_937858865.1 uncultured Amaricoccus sp.
GCGGTCAGCACCACGCTCGGCGGCGCGATCTTCCAGATCCTGCTGCTCGACCTCGTCTTTTCGGTCGATTCGATCATCACCGCGGTCGGCATGACCGACCACCTGGCGATCATGTACATCGCCGTCATCGTCGCGATCACGGTGATGCTGGTGGCGGCGACGCCCCTCGCCGACTTCATCGAGCGCAACCCGACGATCGTGATGCTGGCGCTCGGCTTCCTGCTGATGATCGGCATGACGCTGATCGCCGACGGGATGGGGTTCCACGTGCCCAAGGGCTACATCTACGCGGCGATGGGTTTCTCGGCGCTGGTCGAGGGGCTGAACATGCTGGCGCGGCGGCGAAACGGGCGCGCCGCCGAGCCGGCCGGGCCGGATGCCGGCGCGGCCGGGCACTGAAGACCCTCTCCGACAGACTGCTGACAGCTTGCGGGCGCATGCTCGCGGCCAAGCCAAAACGCAAGGGATGAATCGATGCAACTGAACGGCCTGCTTCACGGGGCGCGCCTGCTCTCCCACGTGGACTTTCCGACCCCGGAGGTGCTGGGACCGGACGCGAGCGAGGATGCGATCCAGAATCTGATCGACCGGCACGGGCTCGTCTTCATCAAGCCGGTGTTCCGCGGGGGCGTCGGCAAGAAGGGCAAGGCGGGCCTGGTCGGCAAGGCGCGGACGCTGAAGGAGGCGCTGGCCGAGAAGGAGCGGCTCTACTTCTGCGAGCACCGGCACGGCAACGCCTACGCCAAGGCGAACGGGGTGACCTTCGAGGCCGGCGTGCCGGCGGAAGAGGAGGTCTATTTCTCGATCACCGACGACACCCGCTTCCGGGCGCCGACGATGACGCTGACGCATCGGGGCGGGATGGACATCGAGGAGCTGCCGAAGTCGGACGTCGCCACGGTGCCGTTCGAGGCGCTGACGGGCCTCAAGGCCTTCGTGGTGGCGAACGCGCTTTCCGACATCGGGGCGCCGAAGGAGATCATCTCGCCCCTGGTGCAGCACCTGCCGAAGCTCTGGGAGCTGGTGCACCACTACGGGATGACGACGCTGGAGCTGAACCCGATCCGCATGCGGCCGGGGTCGGGGGGGCGGCTGACACCGGTGGCCTGCGACTTCAAGTGCGGGTTCGACCGGGACGATCCGCGGGTGGGGCGGCTCGGGCTGCCGAGCCAGCTCTTCGCCTCGGACGTCTCGGCCTTCGAGCAGGAGGTGAACCAGCTCCGCACGCACCAGGGGCAGTCGGACGTCTTCGTCATCAACGAGAAGGGGACGATCCTGGCGCCGACCTTCGGGGGCGGGGCGAACTCGCTCGTCACCGAGGTGCTGGGGGAGGCGGCGATCATCTCGTCGGACTTCGGCGGGAACCCGCCCTACGAGAAGATGAAGGCGGTGGCGTCGATCTGCTACCGGCACTTCCTGAAGCAGACCAACGTGCTGTTCATCATCGGGGGGAAGTCGAACAACACCGACATCCTCGAGACCTTCCGGGGGATGGGCGACGCGCTCAGGGAGCATTTCGCGGCGAACGGGCCGACGCCGCTCTACGTGGTGGTCGGGCGCGGGGGGCCGAACCTGGTCAGGGGGATGGGGAACCTGGCGGAGACGCTGGAGAGCCTCGGGCTGCCGTATCGCTTCTTCGGCTTCGACAGCGCGATCTCGGAGGTGGTCAACTACGCCAAGCGGGTCGACGAGTGGATGCGCAAGGGCGGGCGCGAGGAGATCGCGGCCACGCTCGGGCTGAAGGCAGCGGCGGCCTGAGCGCGCGGGGTCGCACGCGTGCGACTCCGGCCAACCATCTGATTCAACGGGAAACATTTCGCGCCGTTAACCCGGAGGTAACGCGCGCACACGGGAGAGACGCATGTTCCATCAAGGCATCCAGGGGATCCCCTACTATCTCGGCGTCCGCTCGCTCGGCGAGATCGCCACGCGCGAGGACCGGGTCTGCGTGCTGAACGTCATGGGCGGCGAGAGCCGGCAGGTCACGCCGACGAGCCACGCCTTCTCCGGCGGCAACGTGGTCTTCGGCACCTCGCCGGGGCGCGCCGGGCAGGTGCTGAGGACGCCGGCCGGCGACATCCCGGTCTTCAACAACGTGCGCGAGGGGCTGGCCGCCGGGCACGCCTTCAACACCGGGGTCGTCTACCTGCCGCCCTCGGGGGTGCGCGACGGGGTGGCGGAGCTGATCCGGGTGAACCCGGGGCTCAGGAAGATCGTCATCATCACCGAGAAGATCGCCGTGCACGACGCGCGCGAGATCCGGGCGATGGCGCAGGGGAACGGCATCGACATCATCGGCGGCAACTGCCTCGGGGTGGCGGATTCGTGGAACCGGGTCAGGATCGGCGGCGCGCTCGGCGGCGATCATCCCGAGGAGTCGCTGCTGAAGGGGTCGGTGGCGATCTTCTCCAACTCGGGCGGCTTCACCACGACGATCGCGCAGTATCTCGGGACGGCGGGCTGGGGGACGACGACGCTCGTGTCGAGCGGCAAGGATCTCTACATCCACTATGCCTGCCCGGACTTCGCGCGGGCCTTCGCGGCCGACGACCGGTCCAAGGCGGCGGTGCTCTATGCCGAGCCGGGCGGCTACTACGAGCAGGGGATCGAGTGGACCAAGCCCGTCGTCGCCTGCGTGGTCGGGCGGTGGAAGTCGAAGCTGACCCGGGCAGTGGGGCACGCCGGGGCGATGGCGGGTTCGGGCGACAAGGCCGAGGACAAGGAACGCTGGTTCATGCAGGCCTTCGGGGTGGAGGGGATCTTCACGCCGGAGAACCCGGTCGTCTCGGCGAAGGGGGCGGTGGTGACCAATATCGCCGACATCCCGGCGGCGCTGACGGCGGTGATGCGGCTCAACGGGATGGCGCCGGACTTCGCGCCGCGCGGGGACCTGGCGCTGAAGCCCTGGGTCGCCAACGACCAGGGGCTGCGGCTGCCGGGGGAGGTCGGGCTGCCGGTGGTGACGGCGCCCGAGCCCTACGGCGGGCAGATCGCGGCGCTCGGGCGGCAGGTCGGCGCGGTGGTGGCGCGGCAGAACATGAAGGACAAGTCCGGCGCCTCGGTGATGGACCCGAAGACGCAGGTGACGAGCGTGCACGGGCACGAGGTGCTCGACCTGGCGCTCCTGCCGCTCGAGGCCTGCTTCGCGCTGCCCTTGGTGCACGAGATCGCCAGCGAGAACGACCGGGTCATGCTCGACGTCGCGGTGGCGGCGGAGGTGAACCTCGTCGGCGACCCGATCCTCGTCGCGGCGGATGCCGCGCGCGACGCGGGGAACGCGCCGAACGCGGTGATGGCGACGGCGGCGGCGATCGTCGGGCCGAAGCGCGTGGAGCGGGTGCTCGCCTGCACGCGGGCGCTGATCGACGCCTTCGCCCATTCGGGCCTCCGGCGCGCCCGCGACGAGGCCTTCGATACCTCGGGCGTCGTCATGGACGCGGCGACGCGCGCGCTCTTCCTGGCGACGCCGGAGGAGGCGGGGGACCCGCGGCCGGAGGCGATGCTCGCCGCCATCGAGGCGCGGGGCGGCCGCTCGGCGTTCCTGAAGTACCTGAAGGGTCTCGACGGGCGGCTGTCGCGCGACGCGATCCTCGCCGCCACCGCGACGACGATCGCCTGGGGGCCGCTGATGCGCAAGCGGATCAGCCGGCTGACGGCGGAGACGCTGCCCTGGTACCTCAGGCTCTACGGGGTGATGGTCGGGGCGACGATCCCCGGCGCGCACCACCAGTCGGGCTCGCTCTGGGGCATCGGCCGGGAGGAGCGGTTCGGGCGCTGGACGATGGCCGACCTCTGCTTCCTGGCGATGACCGGGAAGAAGCCGACGCCGGAGGAGGCGCTGCCCCTGCAGATCCTCATCGGGCTGCTGATCTCGAACGGGCCGGGGTCGATCTCGGCGCAAGGGGCGAAGGGGGCGGTGTCGGCGGACGGGCCGCAGACGCCGGGGCGGGTGCAGATCAACAAGGCGATGGTCGGCTTCCTGACCCACACCGGCTACAGCCACGGCGGCAACGGCTTCGAGGGGATGGCCTTCCTGCTCGAGCAGTTCAAGGGGACCGGGCTGACGGACCCGTCGGACCCGGGGCACGGGCTCGACCTGAAGGCGATGGCGACCGAGTTCGCCCGCGGCTACCGGCGGGAGAAGAAGGCCTCGAAGGAGGTGGGGGCGGAGCTGCGGGCGCTGCCCGGGGTGCATCACCCGATCTTCAAGGGGAAGCCGGTCAACCACGACCCGCGCGAGCGGTTCGTCGCCGAGTACATGGCGAAGGCCGGGCGCTACAACGTCTTCCACGCCTTCTATCGCGAACTGGTGCAGGCGCTCTACGAGCAGGGGGCCTCGCCTTACGTCTTCTGCGTCAACGTGGATGCGGTGATCGCGGCGCTGCTGCTGGCGCTGCTCTGGCCGGACTACCAGGCCGGGCGGCTCTCCGAGCGCGATCTCGAGACGGCGGCCTTCACCGTCTTCCTCTACGGGCGGATGATCGGGTCGGCGGCGGAGATCGACGACCATCTGAACCGGGGGCGGAACATGGACACGCGGACCCCGGCGTCGCAGTGCGGCTTCGTGGTCTGAGGTCGGGTCGGGCGGCCGGCGCCGGGGGCCGGCGTCAGCCGCCCGGCTGCGCCTCGGCCTCGTCGCCGTGGAAGTGGCCCTCGGCCTTCAGGGCGTCGGCGACCTCCTTCGGCATGTACTGCTCGTCGTGCTTGGCGAGGATCTCGGTCGCGACGAAGGTGCCGCCCTCCATCCGGCCGGTGGCGATCACCCCCTGGCCCTCGCGGAAGAGGTCGGGGGGGATGCCGGCGAAGACGACCGGCAGGCTCGTCCCGCCGTCGGTCACCGCGAAGCGGATCTCGCCGCCGGCGCGCTCGACCGTCCCGACCTCGACGAGGCCGCCGAGGCGGAAGCGCTCGCCGGCGCGCGGCGGATGCTCGGAGAGCTGGCTCGGGCTGCGGAAGAACTCGATGCCGTCGCGCATGGCGTAGCCGACGAGCGCCGTCGCCGCCAGCAGCAGCAGCGCGGCGGTCGCCACCAGCTGGATGCGCCGCCGCTTCCTCAGTCCCGTCGTCAGTCCCGTCGCCATGCCGTCACCGCTCCGCGAGGCCGATCTGGTTCAGTGCCGCATTGACCTCCGCCCCGAAGATAATGGTCAGGCCGGTCAGATAGAAGAACATGAGCGTGATGATGACGCCGGCGAGCGTGCCGTAGGTGACGGTATAGGTCGGCGTGAAGCTCAGGTAGGTCGAGAAGCCCCAGGCCGCCGCCACCCAGAGGACGGTGGTGACGATGACCCCGGGCCAGAGCCGCGAGGTCTTGATGTGCCGCCCCGGCAGCACCCGGTGCATCACCAGCAGGAAGCCGATGAAGACCAGCACGCCGAAGAGGCTGGTGATGTAGGTGGCGAAGGCCGGGATCGGCACGTGCAGCAGATGCTCGGCGACGCGCAGGATGAGCGGCATGAAGAGGATGGTGACCCCGAGCAGCGCCGCCACCGCCGCCCCGAGGAAGACGAGCGCGATGGCGAGCGCGCGGTTGTGGAAGAAGCCGCGCGGGTCGGGCACGGCATAGGCGCGGTCGAAGGCGATGCGGAAGGCCTCGACGGCGCTCGAGGCGACCCAGATGGCGAAGACGGCCGAGAGGGTCAGCACCTCGCCGCTCTGCTTGTTCAGCACCTCCTCGACCACCGGCGCCAGCGTCTGCGCCACATGCGCCGGGGCGATCTCGAACAGCGACTCGATGATGACGTCCGACCGGTCGGGGCCGACCATGATGCCGGTCAGCGTCGCGGCGAAGATCAGGAAGGGGAAGAGCGAGAGGAGGCCGGAGAAGGCGATGAAGCCCGACATCGACCAGCCGTCGTTGCGGTTGAACCGGTCGTAGGCCACCCAGAGGACGCGCGCGACGCGCTTGGTGCGCTTCACGGAAAGAGCGGGGCCGCCAGCAGGCCCATGGTCTCGGGCAGGCCGAGCATGAGGTTCGCGTTCTGCAGCGCCTGCCCGGAGGAGCCCTTGGTCAGATTGTCGAGGGCGGAGAAGACCATCACCCGCCCCGGCCGCCGGTCGGGGATGACGCCGAGGTGCACGAGGTTCGAGCCGCGCACGTGCCGCGTCGCCGGCGCCTCGCCGAAGGGCAGCACCACCATGAAGGGCTCGTTCGCATAGGCTTCGGCGAGGGCGCGGTGGATCGCCTCGCCCTCGCCGCGGACGTAGATCGTGGCGAGGATGCCGCGGTTCTGCGGCAGCAGGTGCGGCACGAAGGTCACCTCGACCTTGCGGCCGGCGGCCTTGGCGAACTCCTGGTCGAACTCGGCGAGGTGGCGGTGCCTGGCCACGTTGTAGGCGGCATAGCCCTCGGACACCTCCGAATGCAGCATCCCCTCCTTCGGCGAGCGCCCGGCGCCGGAGACGCCGGTGGCGAGGTCGATGATGATGTCGTCGGTCTCGATCACGCCCGCCCGGAGCAGCGGCAGCAGGCCGTACATCCCGGTCGCCGCGTTGCAGCCGGTGCCGGCCACCAGCCGCGCCGCGCGGATCTCGTCGCGATAGAATTCGGTCAGCCCGTAGACCGCCTCCGCCTGCAGGTCGAGCGCGAGGTGCGGGTGGCCGTACCAATGTTCGTAGACCGCCGGGTCGCGCAGGCGGAAGTCGGCCGAGAGATCGACGATCTTCAGGTCGCGCGGCAGCTTCGCCACCACCTCCTGGGTGGTCGCGTGCGGCAGGGCGCAGAAGGCGAGGTCGATGCCGGCCCAGTCCACCGCCGCGATGGTCCCGAGCCGCGGCAGCTCGAGGTGGCGCAGGTGCGGGAAGACCTCGCCCATCGTCTGCCCGGCCTTGCGGTCGGCGGTCATGGCGGCGATGCGCAGGCGCGGGTGGGTGGCGATCAGCCGCACCAGCTCGGCGCCGGTGTAGCCGCTCGCGCCGAGGATCGCGATGTCGTGGATCCCGCTCATGCCCTGCCCTCGCCCCGACCACCGGGCGCCCGGTTTACGGCAAAGGGCCAAGGTGATCAATGCGCCCCGCTAGGGGCGTGTACTCATAGGGCATAGAGTGAGCGCCGGTCCTTGGCGGCTATCTGGGCCTTGTTCGATCGAAGCGGGCCTCCGGCCCGTGAGCAGGCGGCCCGACAGGGAAACGCATGCGTTTCCCGGGCCGTTCGCAGGAGCGCGCGAGCGCGGAGGCGAAGGGGGGTCGGGCCTGGACCGGCGGCTCGTATCCGGGCGCGGCCGCCCCGGCGGGCGCGTGGCAACGCGTCCGCCCCCGCAGGGGCGGCGCTGGTCGACTGGCGGCCGGACAGACGCTCGTGGGTCCTGCCCCGCTAGTCCGCCGTCCGGGCGCCCGTTCAGGCGCCCGTTCAGGTGGGGGCGAAGGGCAGCGCCGCGCCGGTGAAGACCGCCGCGCGCGCGCCGACGGCCGCCGGGTCGCCGGTGGTGAGGTAGCGCAGCGCGCCGCTGCCGCCGGCGAAGCGCGGATGCCGGCGCAGGTAGTCGGCGAGGCTCTGGGCCACCAGCGCCGGCTGCGAGACGAGTGCCGTCCCGGCCGGCAGCGCGGCGCGGAAGGCCGCCTCGACCAGCGGATAGTGGGTGCAGCCGAGCACGGCCGACTGCGGCTCGGGCAGCCGGGCGAGCAGCGCCGCCACGTGCTCGCGGGCCACCTCGGCAGCCCGGTCGAGCTCGCCCGCCTCGATCGCCTCGACGAGCCCGGTGCAGGCCTGCGGCACCACCGCGACGTCGCGGGCGCGGAAGCGGAGCTCGCGCGGGAAGGCGCCGCTCCTCACCGTCGCCGGCGTGGCGAAGAGCGCCACGTCGCTGAGGCCGGTATGGGTCGGCGGGGCGTTGTCGCCCCAGTCGCGCCGCGTCAGATGCTCGATCACCGGCACGAAGACCCCGAGCACGCGGTGGGTGGCCGGGTTCAGCCAGTTCACCTGCAGGTCGTGCAGCGCCACCGCCGAGGCGGTGTTGCAGGCGAGGACGACGAGGCCGCACCCCTCGGCGAAGAGCCGCTCGACGCCGGCGATGGTCAGCCCGTAGATCTCGTCGGGCGACTTCCAGCCGTAGGGCGCGTTGCCGTTGTCGCCGAGATAGACGAAATCCTGCTCCGGCAGCGCCCGCGTCAGGGCGCCGAGGATGGTCAGCCCGCCCAGCCCGCTGTCGAAGACCCCGATCGGCATGGCTTGAGGCGGCTCGTCTTCCCGGAGAATGCACGCGACCCTGGCAGCCCCTACGGGAGTCGAACCCGTCTTTCCAGATTGAGAATCTGGCGTCCTAACCGATAGACGAAGGGGCCGGCTGCACTGAGTCGCCCGCCCTTATAATGGCAGGCCCTACGTGGGCGCAAGAAGCGGGCCGGATCAGCCGCTTGGCATGCCCGACCCGCGTGGCGGCCCCTTTGGACGCATTGGGAAAAACCGCGTGGGGAAGACACCGCGACGCCCCTATACGCGCGCCTTCTTCAGGATGTCGTTTATCCGGCTCTGCCAGCCGGGTCCGGTCGCCCTGAACTTCTCCAGCACGTCCGGATCGAGGCGGATGGTGGTGGAGACCTTCGTCACCGCCGCCTTCGGGCGGCCGCGCTTGACCTCGGCCCTGGCGAACCGCTCCTGCCAGTAGGGCGTGCTCAGGTCGGGCGCGTCATCCTCGAAGACGTCCTTCGGGTCATCCGAGGCGGGGGCCGAAGAGCTTCTGTTCCCGTTCATTGGCTTTCCTCAGGCTGACGATGCGGCGCACCGCGCCGCGCGGGGTCCAGACGAGAACGACCATGCGGCCCGACATGAAGCCGACCGTGATCTTCCGGGGCTCGTCATAGTCCTGACGGTCGTCGTCGGACGTGACGGTCGTCCCGGCGAACACCTCGTCGGCATCGGCCATGTCGAGCCCGCGGGCCTCCAAGGTGGCGGCGCGCTTAGCGGGATCGAACTCGATCCTCATGGTTTGATGTAGTAACGATAATCCTGCCGGTCAAGAGTTTTCGTCACTACGGAAAATGGTGCGTCGGAGAAGCAGGGGGGAAAGCCGATGATGAGGGCTGCTTCGCGGCGGGGATGGTACGCCCTACGGGAGTCGAACCCGTCTTGCCAGATTGAAAATCTGGAGT
>NZ_CALLYO010000438.1 GCF_937858865.1 uncultured Amaricoccus sp.
TGCTCGGGCTTCGGTCTATCGGGCATCGGCTCCTCGCTGGGCGCGGTGTGGGCGCGCGCGCCCAAACCGACATATCTTTGATGTTGCTTGGCTATTTCCGGTCCGTTAACCGCCTGTTCACAGGTCTTGACGCGGGCGCGCGGGGGGTCACAGGAAGCTCCGGCCGTGGGGACCCGCGGGCAGGCCGAGGTGGGCGGCGATGGTTTCGGCGACATCGGCGAAGGCGATGAGGCCGGCGGCGCGCGGCGGATGGCCGGGCGAGACGGCGAGGACCGGGACGCGCTCGCGGGTGTGGTCGGTGCCCTTGAAGGTCGGGTCGTTGCCGTGGTCGGCGGTGAGGACGAGCAGGTCGCCCCGGCGCAGGCGGGCGAGGATCTCCGGGATGCGGGCGTCGAAGGCCTCGAGCGCGCGGGCGTAGCCCGAGACGTCGCGGGTGTGGCCCCAGAGCGTGTCGAAGTCGACGTAGTTGGCGAAGACGAGGTCGCCCTCCCCTGCCGCGTCCATGGCGGCGAGCGTGGCGTCGACCAGCGCCATGTCGTCCTTGCCCTTGGCGAGCGTCGTGATGCCGCGGTGGGCGAAGATGTCGCCGATCTTGCCGACGGCGTGGGTTCGCCCGCCGGCCGCCTGCACGCGGTCGAGGATGGTGGGTTCGGGCGGCGGGATGGCGAGATCCCTGCGGTTCGGGGTGCGGACGAAGGCGGCGGCGCTCTCGCCGACGAAGGGGCGGGCGATGACGCGGCCGACGCGCAGCGGATGCACGATCCCGGCGGCGATGCGGCAGACCTCGTAGAGCCGCTCGAGGCCGAAATGGACCTCGTGGGCGGCGATCTGCAGCACGCTGTCGGCGGAGGTGTAGAGGATCGGCTTGCCGGTGCGGATATGCTCCTCGCCGAAGGCGTGCAGCACCGGCATGCCCGAGGAGTGGGCGTTGCAGAGCGTGCCGGGGAGGTCCGCCTGCGCGACGAGCGGCTCGGTCACCGAGGCGGGGATGGCCGGGTCGGTGCGCGGGAAATAGTGCCACTCCCAGGGGACGGGGACGCCGGCGAGCTCCCAGTGGCCGGAGGGCGTGTCCTTGCCGCGCGAGACCTCGGTGGCGGCGGCCCAGGTGGCGACGGGAGGCTCGAGGAAGCCGGGGAGGTCGATGCCACTCGCGGCGCGGATTGCGGCGCCGAGGCCGAGGGCGGCGAGGTTCGGAACATCGAGCGGGCCGGAGCGGCCCTCCTCGGCGCGGCCGGCGGCGCAGGCCTGGGCGATGTGGCCGAGGGTATTGGCGCCGGCGTCGCCGAAGGCGGCGGCGTCGGGCGCCCCGCCGCAGCCGACCGAGTCCATGACGAGGAGGAAGGCGCGCGGCATCAGGCGATGCGCCCGAGGATGAGGGGCGCCTCGGCGGGCGCGGTCGGCCCGATGCGGTAGGCTTGGCGGATGCGCGCCTCGGCGGCGGCGAGGCCGTGGGCGTCGGCGGCGTGGATGCGGGCGAGCGGCGTGTCGGGCTCGACCGAGGCGCCGAGGGGGAGGAGGAGCTCGAGGCCGACGGAGTGGTCGATCGGGTCGCTGGCGCGGCGGCGGCCGCCCCCGATCTCGACCACGGCGAGGCCGAGGGCGCGGGTGTCGATGGCGGCGACGAAGCCCTCGGCGTTCGCCGGGATCTCGGCGACGGTCGGGGCGACGCGGAGGTGGCGCTCGAAGTCGGCGAGGAAGTCCGCCGGGCCGCCGAGGGCGGCGACCATGCGGTCGAAACGCTCGGCGGCGGCGCCGGTCGAGAAGGCGTTGCGGATCCGCTGCGCGCCGGAGGCCGTGTCGGGGGCGAGGCCGGTGGCGGCGAGGAGCTCGGCGCCGAGGGCGACGGCGACGTCGTAGAGGCGGGCGTCGATCTCGTCGCCGCGCAGGAAGCGGGCGGCGTTCGCCACCTCGAGCGCGTTGCCGGCGGCGGAGGCCAAGGGCTCGTTCATGTCGGTGATGAGGGCGCGGGTCGGGCAGCCGGCGCCGGTCGCCACCTCGACCAGGGCCTCGGCCAGGGCGCGGGCCTCGTGCGGGGTGGCCATGAAGGCGCCGGAGCCGGTCTTCACGTCGAGGACCAGGGCGTCGAGGCCGGCGGCGAGCTTCTTCGACAGGATCGAGGCGGTGATGAGGTCGATCGATTCGACCGTGCCGGTGACGTCGCGGATGGCGTAGAGGCGGCGGTCGGCGGGGGCGATGTCCGCGGTCTGGCCGATGACGGCGCAGCCGACCTCGGCCACGACGCGGCGGAAGGTGTCGGCGTCGGGCTGGGTCCGATAGCCGGGGATGGCGTCGAACTTGTCGAGCGTGCCGCCGGTGTGGCCGAGGCCGCGGCCGGAGATCATCGGGACGAAGGCGCCGCAGGCGGCGAGCGCAGGCGCAAGGACGAGGCTGACGTTGTCGCCGACGCCGCCGGTCGAATGCTTGTCGACGACCGGGCCGGGGAGGTCCCAGGCCAGCACCGTGCCGCTGTCGCGCATGGCAAGGGTGAGGGCGACGCGCTCGTCGGTCGACATGCCGCGGAGGAAGGTGGCCATGGCGAAGGCGGCGACCTGGCCCTCGGTGATGGCGCCGGAGGCGAGGCCCTCGACCATGAAGCGGATCTCGGCCGGCGTGAGGGTGCCGCCGTCGCGCTTCCGGATGATGATCTCCTGCGGGAGCATCAGTAGCCCCTGGCGGCGGGGGCATGCGCCCCGTCGAGGGTGGCGAGGAGGGCGGCGAGGACGCCGGAGGCGCCGATGCGGAAGTGCCGCGGCGTGGCCCAGCCCTCGCCCATCATCCGGTCGCAGAGGGCGAGGTAGGTGGCGGCGTCGGCGGTGGTGCGGACGCCGCCGGCGGCCTTCAGGCCGGCGTCGCGGCCGGAGTCGAGGATGGCCTGGAGGAGGATCTCGGCCGCCTCGGGGGTGGCGTTGACCGGGACCTTGCCGGTCGAGGTCTTGAGGAAGTCGGCGCCGCCGGCGAGCGCCTGGTCGGCGGCGCGACGGACGAGGGCCGGGTCGCGGAGCTCGCCGGTCTCGAGGATGGCCTTGAGGGTGGCCGGGCCGCAGATCGCCTTGATCTCGGCGACGGTGTCGGTCGCCGGGTGGCCGGCGGCGAGGCGGCGCCAGGGGATGACGAGGTCGATCTCGTCGGCGCCAGCGTCCAGCGCCCGGCGGGTGTCGGCGCGGACCTGCTCCAGCGGCTCCTCGCCGCTGGGGAAGTTCACCACGGTGGCGATGCGGATGCCGGTGCCCTCGAGCGCGCGCCGCGCCTGGGCGACGAAGCGCGGCCAGAGGCAGACGGCGGCGACCGGGCCGTGCAGGGTGGCGGCGCGGCGGCAGAGGTCGGTGGTCGCCGCGGCATCGCAGGCGTCGTCGAGGTTGGTGAGGTCGAGCGCGGCGAGCGCGCGGCGGGCGGCGGTGACGGCGTCCATCAGCGGGGCCCCCCGAGGTGCGCCGGGGCGAAGGCGCCGGGCAGCAGCGCGCCGACGGTGGTGCGCGCCCGCTCGCCCTCGGGGCCGGCGAGGACGACCGGGGTGTCGGGGGGCGCGAACTCGGCGAGCTTCTGGCGGCAGCCGCCGCAGGGGGAGATGACCTCGGGGCCGGCGGCGAGGACGAGGACCTCGGCGATGCGGGTGCGCCCGGCGGCGACCATGGCGGCGATGGCGCCGGCCTCGGCGCAGGTGCCCTGCGGATAGGCGACGTTCTCGACGTTGCAGCCGGCGAAGACGCTGCCGTCGGGGCAGCGGACGGCGGCGCCGACCTTGAAGCCCGAATAGGGCGCGTAGGCGTTGGCCCAGGCGGCTCGGGCGGCGTCGAAGAGATCCATTCGGAGCCCTCCCCCCGTGTCGGACGGGGGGACTATGGACGCGAGCCGGAACGGTTGGCAAGGGCGCGCGCCGCCCCTGGCGGCCTCAGGATGCCGGGCGGCGCTGGCTGCCCGACCAGGCCTCGAGCTTGCGGTAGATGGTCGAGGGCGAGACGGCGAGCACCTTGGCGGCGCGCGGGATCGAGCCGTCGCAATGCTCGATGGTCGCCTCGATCAGCTCGCGCTCCACGTCGGCCATGCGGGCGCCGACGAGCGGCGCGATGCGCTCGCGCGTGCTGGGGCCGGCCGCGGGGAGCGGCATGGGCGCCTGGGCCACCGGGTCCCGGGCGATGGGGACGGCGGGCTCGAGCACGATCTCGCTCGGCAGCATCTCGCGGGTGACGAGCAGGCCGTCGTGCAGGACGACGGTGTTGCGGATGACGTTGAGGAGCTGGCGGACGTTGCCGGGCCAGGGGCGGCTGGTCAGCACCGCCGCCGCCCCGGCGTCGAAGCCGGCGAAGGACTTGCCCTCCTCGGCGGCATATTCGAGCAGGCTGGCGCGGGCGATGTCCATGATGTCGTCGGGACGCACGCGCAGCGGCGGCATGTGGATCGGCACGACGTGCAGCCGGTAGTAGAGATCCTCGCGGAAGCGGCCGCGGCGGACCTCCTCGGCCGGGTCGCGGTTGGTGGCGCAGACGATGCGCACGTCGACCGGGATGGCGCGGGCGGCACCGACCGGCTGGATGGTCGAGGTCTGCAGGAAGCGCAGGAGCTTCGTCTGCAGCGAGAGGTCCATCTCGCAGATCTCGTCGAGGAAGAGCGTGCCGCCGTCGGCCGCCGCCGCGGCGCCCGGCTTGTCGGAGAGCGCGCCGGTGAAGGCGCCCTTGAGGTGGCCGAAGACCTCCGACTCGAGCAGGTCGCGCGGGATGGCGGCGCAGTTGAGCGGCACGAAGGCGCGCCGGGCCCGGTTCGAGACGGCGTGGATGGCGCGGGCGCAGACCTCCTTGCCGGTGCCGCTCTCGCCGGTGATGAAGACGGTGGCGGTGGAGCGGCCGATGGCGCGCACCATGCGGTAGATCTCGGCCATGGCCGCCGAGCGGCCGATGAAGCCCTGGAAGCCGGGCTCGACCTCGTGCGGGGCGGCGGCCTCCTCCTCCGGCTCCTGCGGGTGCGGCGCCGAGGCGATCGCGTTCTGCACCGCGCTCAGCAGCCGGGTCTCGTCGAAGGGCTTGACCAGGAAGTCGAAGGCGCCGGCGCGCATCGCCTGCACCGCGCGGTTGATCGAGCCGTTGGCGGTGATGACGATCACCCGGCAGTCGGGCGCCGTCCGGCGCAGCGCCTGCAGCAGATCGAGGCCGTCGCCGTCGGGGAGCTGCAGGTCGAGGAGAACCACGTGCGGGCGGGCCTGGTCCACGTGCGACCGGGCCTCGGCGAGACTGAAGGCGCAGGCCACCTCGTGGCCGGCCCGCGCCAGCACCGAGCGGTAGACCATGGACAGCGAGGCGGTGTCCTCGACGAGGAGCAGACGGTCCGGCATCCCCTCCCCTCCCCTCAATCGCCGGCGCGGCGGTCGCGCGCGAAGCCGACCGCGACGTCGATCTCGCCGATGCAGCGGCGGGTGGTCCCGGCGATGCGCGCCGCGTCCTCGCCGTGGGCGAGATCGTTCAGCTGGCGCGCGCAGGCCGCGAGCCGCACCGCGCCGATCGCCCCGGCGACCGAGATGAGGATGTGCGAGGCCGTGCGGATGCGGTCGCGGTCCGGCCCGTCGAGCGCCGCGGCGAGGTCGCGCTGCGCGGAGAGCAGGTCGGCAATCACCTTGTCGAGCAGCTCGCCCATCGTCTCCGCCCCGATCGCGGCGACGAGCGCGTCGTAGACGGCATGGTCGACGAGCGGCGCCCGGGTCGCCTCGGCCGCCGCGGCGCCGCCTGCGTCTTCCTCCAGCGCGCGCCGCCGCGTCACATGCACGGCGAGGCTTCGCCCGAAGGCCTCGACGCTGGTGACCGGCTTGGCGATCAGCCCGTTCGAGCCGGCCGCGGCGATCCGCTCGCGATGCTCGCGCATGGCGTAGGCGGTCAGCGCCACGATCGGCACCTGCGCGCGCTCGTCGGTCCGGGCGCGGATGGCGCGGATCACGTCGAGCCCGGAGAGCCGCGGCATCTCGATGTCGACGAGCACGAGATCGACCTCCTCGGCCTCGAACCGCTCCAGCGCCTCGACGCCGTCCGAGCAGACCGTGACCTCGGCGTTGAGCGCCCGCAGCATCTGCGAGGCGACCATCTGGTTGGTCGGATTGTCCTCGGCGAGCAGCACGCGCACCCCGGAGAGGTCGCAGGCCCGCAGCGGCACGGCGGCGGAGGCCGCGGCGATCTCCGGCGGGAAGCACAGCACCGCCTCGAGGCCGCCGCCCGTGCGGTTGCCGAGCGAGAGGCGCGCGCCGGCCCGGTCGGCCAGCGTGCGCACGATCTCGAGCCCGAGCCCCTCGCCGGCGCGCTCGGGGCGCAGCGCCCCTTCCCGGCCGATGCCGGGGCCTTCGTCGGCCACGCGGAAGACGACGCTGCCGTCCGCTTCGCGGCCGAGCGTCAGGCGGATGGCGCCCGCGTCGCTGAACTTGAGCGCGTTG
>NZ_CALLYO010000439.1 GCF_937858865.1 uncultured Amaricoccus sp.
GGATGGTACGCCCTACGGGAGTCGAACCCGTCTTGCCAGATTGAAAATCTGGAGTCCTAACCGATAGACGAAGGGCGCACGCCGCGGGGTATGTAAAGGCCGCGCCGACGGGGTTCAAGCCCGTCTATGCGGCCGGCGCCGCGTCCTCGACGTGCAGCTTCACCCGCACCCGGCCCTGCCATTCGTCGCGCTCGAGCCGCCCGGCGAGATGCGCGCCGGCGCCGCCCTTCGCCAGCAGGAACGGCCCGAGCGGGCCCTCGAAGGCGCGGAAGGCGACCGCCTCGAGCCGCCCGGACCCGTCCGCCAGCGCCAGCGCGAGGTGGCTCTCGCCGATCCGCCTGACGCCGGTGATGCGCGCGCCCGCCACCGCCAGCCGCGGGGCCGGCGACCCGGCGCCGTAGGGGCCGGCCGCGGCGATCCGCTCGGCGAGCTCGGGCGTCGCCGCGCCGGGGCCGAGCACCCCCTCGAGGCGCAGCGCCCGCCCGATCGGGGCGGCGGCCTGCTGCGGCGCGAGGATCTCGCCGAGCCGCGCCATCGCCGGCGCGACCTGCTCCGGCGCCAGCGTCAGCCCGGCGGCCATCCGGTGCCCGCCGCCGCGCAGGATCAGTCCCTCGCGCGCCAGCCGGGCGATGCCGGCGCCGAGGTCGACCCCCGGCACCGAGCGGCCCGAGCCCTTGCCCTCGCGGCGGTCGAGCCCGATCACCACCGCCGGCCGGCCGAAGGCCTCCTTGAGCCGCGCCGCCACGATGCCGACGACGCCGGGATGCCAGCCCTCGCCGGCGGCCCAGACGATCGGGCCCGCGGGGCGGGCGGCCGCCTGCGCCTCGGCCGCGGCGCGCACCGCCGCCTCGATCTCGCGCCGCTCGCCGTTCAGCCGGTCGAGCCGCTCGGCCAGCGCCGCCGCCTCGTGCGGGTCGGCCGAGGCGAGGAGCCGCGCCCCGAGGTCGGCCGCGCCGACGCGCCCGCCGGCGTTCACCCGCGGCCCGAGCACGAAGCCGAGCCCGTAGGGCGAGGGCGGCCCGGTCATCCCCGCCACCGCCGCCAGCGCGGCGATCCCCGGCCGCGCGCCGCGCGCCATCACCGCCAGCCCCTGGCGCACCAGCGCCCGGTTGAGCCCGGTGAGCGGCGCCACGTCGGCGACCGTCGCGAGCGCGACGAGATCGAGGAGGCCGAGCAGGTCCGGCCCGGTCTCGCCCTCGGTCTCGCCCTCGGCCCGCATCAGCCGGTTGACCGCGACCAGCATCAGGAAGACCACCGCCGCGGCGCAGAGATGGCCGAGCCCCCCGTCCTCGTCCTGCCGGTTCGGGTTCACCACCGCGAAGGCCGGCGGCAGCGTCTCGGCCCCGAGGTGATGGTCGAGCACCAGGACGTCGCATCCCGCCGCCGCGACCGGCGCGTGGCTCAGCGTCCCGCAGTCGACGCAGACGATGAGGTCGTGCGTGGCCCCGAGCGCCTGCATCGCCGGCAAGTTCGGCCCGTAGCCTTCCTCGATGCGGTCCGGGACGTAGAGCGTCGCCTCCCGCCCGAGCGCGCGCAGCCAGGTGATGAGCAGCGCCGCCGAGGCGCCGCCGTCCACATCGTAGTCGGCGAAGACCGCGATCCGCTCGCCGCGCCGCACCGCCGCCAGGAAGCGCGCCGCCGCCCGGTCCATGTCGCGCAGCCGCGACGGGTCGGGCAGGAGGTCGCGCAGCGCCGGCGCGAGATAGGCCGCCGCCTCCTCCGGCGCCACCCCGCGCCCGGCGAGGATGCGCCCGACGAGCTCCGGCAGCCCGGCCGCCTGGGCGATCGCCGCCCCGAGCCGCACCTGCTCCGGCTCCGGCCCCACCCACCGCCGGCCGGTGACCGAAGCCTCGACGTTCAGGAAGGCGGGCGAATCGAGCATGCCGCCATGATGCCCGCAAGTCCTTGCGTGCGCCAG